>QENH01000198.1 GCA_003336485.1 Candidatus Methanophagales archaeon | reverse complement strand
GTAGATTCCCCGTGCTTTAATGCTCTTCCGAGTGCATCAATCACAAAAAATTTATTCATTTCGTGCTTGACTTCTCTGAGAGCGGATTCAATCTCGTATGCGTTTAAAAATATCACTTCCTCCTCCCCTTCAATGAGCTTTCTCACGAGCCATAGCATATAAGTTGTCTTTCCTATACCAATATCACCATAAACGACAGCAATCTGTCCATCCGAAATTTCAATAAACTTGTAAAAAGCATCATAAACAGTGGATTTGAAATCTTCCCAGCTTGAGAAGCCCTTCCAGAAAGGAGTTTCGATGAATTCAGGATTTTTTAATACTCCCTTCAGTTCATGCTCGCTATTCACAACAGCATGTGCCTTTACTCCTCTCTCGGCTGCAACAGGTAGCTCTTTCTTCACAGGCGCTTCAAAATCACGAAAATCCATGTCAAACTTCAGCCCGTGTGCTTCAAGAACCTCCTTAACGCTATTCAATTCCTCTGTGAGCTTTTCTTTTACCTCCTCTACCACATTCACTCCCTCTGGATATTCATATTTCTCGATCGTCCCAATGATTATCTCCCCGCTCCTTATATCGACTTCTTTGACAACTTCGTGCTTCCAGTATTCTCGGTACGATGCCTCTGGAATCCCCGGAATGTTCATGTATCCCTCAGGTGGCAATCTGTCCTCTCTCGCATCTAAGGCATCAGCAATTCTTAGGAGGGCGGAGAGGAATCTTGTTCGGACTTTCTCATCTCTACCCTCTATGGTGAGCGAATATTCTTCTTTGACTTCTTTTATATCCACCTTACTACTATGAGCATAGCATATCCATTCGAGAATTATTGATTCTGTTTCGCGTAACCCCAACTCCTCACGATGTTTTTGGATATATTCGACAGTTCTTTTGTGATGCTCCTTTCTAACCTCCTCACACACTTCCCGGGCATCAAAATTGAGGGTTTCATCGTCCATCTTCAACATTCCGAGGTCGTGGCACCATGCCGCACTTTTCAGAATAAACCTTTCGTATTCGCTGAGTTCACGGGATTCTGTAAGTTTCCCAAGCAATTTTATTATAGCTTCCGAATGAGCGGGTCCGTGGTCTGTGTAATATTTAAAGAGTCCCAGAGAATGAATGCGGGGGAGTCTCCTACTGCAAAATTCCTTTATTCTTTCAAGTCTTTCTTCTAAGTGATTTCCAGTAACCAAAAATTGTCGTGATGCTGCTTCTTTTTCCCTTTTTATCTCTTCTATTATACCCTGTAAATGTCTCTCAACACTTTTTACCGCTTCATTTGTGATGACTCCTTGATTCGCTAATTTCCCTAGTTCAATAACTACGAACTCCCGAAATGGTCTATCTTTTTTGATCGCTTCCCTACAAAACAACTCGTAATAGTTCTTCGCTAATTGTTCAAGAACGTCCTTTCTCCCTTTGAAATATTTAGAAATCAATTTACCCTTGGCTTCCTCATTAACAGCACGAAATTCGTGCAATAATTCTTCTTTACCTTTTAAACCTATCAAAATTTCTTTGATTTCAGCTTCTTCAGCTTATTCTGCGGTTTTATCTATCGCCTTTTTCAGGATACCAAAAGCATCCTTTTCGCCTATTCTGCTAATTAACCCTTTCGCAAGACTTGATACACTGATAATATCACTTATTGTAGTTCTGGACAGCAAAATAAGCCCCACGGCTACCAGCAGTTCTAACATCTCGCTTCGTTTTATTTCAGTTAATTATATATTGTTATCACGCCATAAGATATTGGAAATGGACGAAACGGCTGCTAAAAGGATAAAGATGAAAACGAAATCGCTATGCCCTGTATGTTTCAGAGTGATAGAAGCAGAAGTATATGAAGAAGAAGGTAAGATACTGATAAAGAAGCAGTGTGAGAAGCATGGCGAATTCGATGATGTATATTGGTCTGATTCCGAGCTATATCGCAAATTCTCGAAGTGGCGATATGATGGCAAAGCAGGAATCACACTCACAGAAACGGACAAGGGCTGCCCTTTTGATTGCGGACTCTGCCCCGAGCATAAGAGCTCCACAATGCTTGCTCTTATAGATCTCACGAACAGGTGTAACCAACGCTGCCCGACCTGCTTTGCAAATGCCGCTGTTACAGGTTACCTCTACGAGCCGACTATGGAGCAGTTAGAGGAGATGATGAAACTGCTCCGGAGTGAGGTGCCACCCTGCCCCGCGGTGCAGTTTGCAGGTGGCGAGCCAACGATAAGAGACGGTTTTGTGGATATAGTGAAAAAGGCACGAGATCTTGGTTTCTCGCAGGTCCAGGTAGCGACAAATGGGATAGCAATGGCGAAGAGTGAACAGTTCTGTCGCGATTTAGCGGAAGCAGGGTTGCATACTGTCTATTTACAGTTTGATGGTGTGACAGAAGAGCCGTATAAAATATTGCGCGGCATACCTGCGTTAAAGACAAAGTTAAAGGCAATAGAGAACTGTGGGAGGGGTGGATTAAACAGTGTGGTGCTTGTACCCACGCTCATGAAAGGTGTGAATGACGATCAAATAGGCGACCTGGTACGATTTGCGGCTAAGAACCTGGATGTTGTAAAAGGTCTGAACGCACAACCCATCTCGTTCGAGGGAAGAGTAGATGAATCTGAGAGGAAGAAGGGCAGAATAACTATTCCTGATTTCATAAATCTTCTGGAAGAGCAAACAGACGGCGAAATACCGCGTGAGAGTTTTTATCCCGTACCTTTTGTCGCCCCTATCTCATATTTCGTGGAGGGTTGGAAGGGCGAACCTCAGCTAGAACTCACGGCGCATCCGCATTGCGGTGCCGCGACATATGTCTTTGTTGAGAATGGGAAGTTAATACCAATAACAGAATTCATGGACGTTGAGGGCTTCATGGAGTTCTTAAAAGAATCTACCGGTGGGCTGGATGGCACGAAAATAAGCAAACTAAAAACCGCAGCAAGGCTAATAGTCTCTTTAAGGAAGTTTGTAGATAAGGACAAGGGGCCAGAAGGTGTTGATGCTACTAGTTTGCTCGCTAGCATATTAGGAGTAGGTAATCGCGATTCTCTTGCGGTCTTTCATCGTAAAACGCTTTTTATCGGCGCTATGCACTTCATGGATACCTATAATTTTGACTTGGAACGGGTAAAGAGATGCGGCATTCATTACGCCACGCCCGACCACCGTATAATCCCTTTCTGCACTTACAACGCCATCCACCGGCCTTCGGTAGAGAAAGCATTTTCAAAGCCGCTCAATAAACCAGACCCCGAATCGAAATGATAAATTCTGCACTTTGAGAATACAATACCTGTTATTTAAATAGGAAAAGAACAAATATATTTATGCCCTCTTCGAAGAGTAGTATGACCTCGCAGATCATGCGGAGGATGATTATTATGGCAAACGGAGGGCTACACAAAAAGCCGTATTGCACGGTCCCTGCGGTATGCCTTTCATACGACGATGGCGATGACCGTTATGTGGCAACCACAATACGGTACAAATCTTTCTTATATTATATGCAAAATCGTATCAAAACACCACTCTAAATCTTTTTTATCTGATCACTTGTACATACAGATACTGAGAAGGTGGTATGAGTATGGAAGAGAAAAGTGATTTTTTGGGGATTGTGAACGCGGAAGAAGCGGAAATAGAGCAGATAAAGGAGAGAAAGATGCGTGAGATGGAAGAAAGGATAAAGGCGGGGAAAGGGGAGCAAAAAGAAGGGATTATTGATCATCCTCTAATTGTAAGTGACGATACATTTATGGATGTCGTGCGAAAACATCCACTGATCGTTGTGGATTGTTGGGCACCTTGGTGTGGCCCATGCAAAACGATCGCACCGGTAATAGACGAGTTAGCGAAGGAATACGCGGGTAAAGTCGTGTTTGGAAAACTGAACGTGGATGAGAATCCAAAAGTAGCCACGGATTTTGCTATTATGGCTATACCTACAATGTTCATCTTTAAAAATGGTGAGCCGGTGGATGTTATTCAGGGTGCTTTGCCAAAACCATATTTAGAAGCAAAGGTTAAGGAATGGCTGTAAGTGAATAAAAAAATAAACCGTATGTTGAACGCCTTACCAAGCGCATACATAAACAATGAATGAATGAATGAGCGAAATGTTCTCAGATAGAGATGGGCGACAGAGGGAAATAGAAATAGTAAAGACGTTTGCCGATTTGGGGCTGCAGGTCCAGCCAGAGGCAATTAAAATACTCACTAATTACAAATGCAAAAGCGTCGGGATAAATGAGATCGCCGAATGCGTGACCAATTCGTTAGATCCCTCGATTTTTGTTATTTCGCCACAGCAGATAGTCGCATCTATCGAAAAAATAAACCTGGGCGAGGGAGAGTCCCAAATACGGACGCATCCAAAAGCACCGGCAATAATAAAATCGTTCCTTGACCCAGGCAACGGCATAGACCACAAAGATTTCTTACCTCATTTCATTAACAGATACGAGCGATTAAGCAAGCTAATAAAAAGGCGAATAAGCTGCGGGCAGATACGCTATATAAAAAATCGGCGAGAAAAGGAAGAGGTATCTATAGTGGGGATGGTCTCTTCTATAAACAAAACGGCGAAGGGAAATACCCGTGTGGACTTAGAAGACCCTTCAGGGAATATGTCGGTAATCTTAACACATCAAGAGGAGGTTATACCTGATGAGGTTATCGGCGTTACGGGTTCTCTATATGAAGGGCAGTATTTAATTGCCAATCGGATAGTATATCCGGATGTGCCTATCAGTTCAACAAATTCGCAATTATCTCTGCCGCTGTCCGAAACGGAAAAGCCAGAGCCTGTGCATGCGGTATTCATCTCGGATCTACATGTGGGTAGTACCACATTTCTGGATGATGTCTGGGACAGTTTCGCGCAGTGGCTAAAAGAGCAGGCAGAGCGTATTAATATCGCCTATCTGGTTGTTGCTGGCGATATTGTAGATGGCATAGGCGTATATCCCGGCCAGGACGAGGATCTGTCTATTACCGATGTTAAGGAGCAATATAAAGTGGCAGCGGGATATTTTCATGATCTACCCCCTCATATACACGTGATTATAGCACCTGGGAACCATGATGCTGTTAGGGGTGCAGAACCACAGCCACCATTACCCGAAGACCTCCAGAAGCTCTTCCCTGTCGATACGTGCTTTGTTAGCAGTCCCTCTTATGTAAAGATTGGAGGCAGGCTGGTACTGATATATCATGGTCAATCCTATGATGATTTCGTTAACTCTGTATCCCGGCTGAGCTATTCAAAGCCGGAAGATGTAATGGTAGAAATGCTTAGACGGCGGCATGTTGCTCCAATCTATGGGACAAACCTTTCTATTGTTCCCAATGGCCATGATTATGGCGTAATTGACCAGGTTCCTGATATTTTCCATTGTGGTCATACACATACAGTTGGCGTTTCTAAATACCGGAACGTGCTACTTATTAACTCGGGGACATGGCAATCGCAAACGCCATATCAAAAAAAGCGTGATATAAATCCTACCGCCGGATGTGCAACTCTTGTTGAGCTTTCTGAACTGAAGACAAAGATACTGGACTTCGGAAACAGTGTGGGGGCATAAAAGGGGAGCTATGAATAGAGATAAGAATGGCGTGAAGATATCGAGACTGCGTAAAGCTGCGAGCGTATGCAACTGGATCCAGGATAGAGCTTACGGAGAATACGAGAAATTGCTGGCTGATGAAGTACGAGAGCGGAGTCTGCCCGAACATGTAGCGATAATCATGGATGGGAATAGAAGATACGCGAAGAAGATAGGAATTTCAACAGAAGATGGTTATCTTTATGGCGCAGAAATAACTGAACAAGCGATTGAGTGGTGTTTTGAGGCAGGCGTAAAGCAACTCACAATCTATGCCTTTTCTATTGAGAACTTTTGTAGGTCTGATGAAGAGAAGGAGCGGCTTTTTAAGCTAATGCGTCAGGAATTCGAGAAGATAAGTAAAGATGAGCGGGTTCATAAGCGTGGAGTAAGAGTGAAAGCCATAGGCAATCTCAATTTACTGCCGGATTCGGTGAAAGAAGCGATACAGGTGGCAGAACGCGAAACGGCACATTATAACAGCTTTATGTTGTTTATCGCGGTGGCGTATAGCGGTAGGATGGAGATAGTGGATTCGGTACGTATAATAGCGGATATGGTAAAGCGTGGCGCGCTATCTGTAGATGAGATAGATAACGAGACGATCTCGAAACATTTATACATTAGCGAAATAGAAGTAGGAGATTCCGATTCCGGAGCAAAAGCGAGTGTTGATCTAATAATAAGGACCGGTGGCGAGATGCGATTGAGCAATTTCGTGCCCTGGCAGGCATTGGGTAACGAATGTGCAGCGTATTTCTGCGCGCCTTTCTGGCCCGAGTTCAGAAAGATAGACCTTTTAAGGGCAATAAGGACATATCAGGAGCGCGAGATGGAGCAGCAGCAACGCACTACCGCAAGGATTTTAAAGCTGAAACATTTCTTAGAAAGGAAATCGTTATCAAAAAAACTCGCTCAGAACGAAAGTTTTATCAAAGAAGAAGAAATAAATTGTTAGTAACGGGTTACTTGCGGAGCAAACAAAAAAGTTTATGAGATCATTTATCGCAGTGGATCTATCCAAGGAAATAAGAGAGCGGATAAAGACGATACAAAAGCAGTTTGTAGCTTTGGAGCAAACAGGGGTAAAATTAAAATTCGTGAATCCGTGGCAGATGCATCAAACGGTAAAATTCCTGGGGGATGTTCCCGAGAATAACGTGCACCTAATAAAGAATGCAATGTCAGAAATAACCCAAAAACCGTTTGATATCGAACTGCGAGGTGTGGGCTTCTTTCCCGAAGCGAAATTGGAAAAAGCAAGAAACATACGGGTTATCTGGATAGGCATATGGCAGGGTATTGATGAGTTGAAGGCATTGCAGGCGGATGTGGAATCGAAGATGCAGTATTTAGGCTTCCCGTTTGAGAAACGGTTCAATGCTCATGCCACATTATGCAGGGTGAAAAAGCCATTATCAAGAGAAGAATTAGGGCCGATTTTAAATAAGATAGCGGAATTGAGAGCGGTAGAAGTGGGGAAGATGCATGTAGAAGAGCTAAAATTAAAGAAGAGCACGCTTACACCTAAAGGTCCTATATATGAAGATATATATGTGAAAAAGTTAGTATGATTAGATCTATTTTTTCTTATTTCCCTATAGGCGATAGAGATGAATAAACCCAAAGTAACGTTGATGGATTTTCTGCATATAAAAAAGGATGAAGATTTTGAAGAAAAATTGAGTGCTGAAAGTGAAAAGGTCGAGGAGAATATAGAAGAGAAAGAAAAACAGCACATATACTCCGTACAGGAGGTCACGAGCTACATAAGGCATAGGTTGGACGAGGATAATGTGTTGAGCGACGTTTATGTTAAGGGCGAGCTATCTAATCTCAGTCAGCCTACTTCCGGTCATTTATACTTCACGCTCAAGGACAAATTCTCGGAATTGCGATGTGTTATGTTCCGGGATAAGAATCGTGGGCTGAAATTCACGCCTGAAGATGGGATGAGCGTGATACTCAGGGGCCATATAAGTGTGTATGAGCGGCAAGGACGTTACCAGTTATACGTGGATGAGCTGCAAGCGGAGGGGATAGGTGCGTTGTACCTTGCATTTGAGCAGTTAAAGAAGAAGTTAGAGGGTGAAGGCTTGTTTGACCCCAAGTATAAGAAACAAATACCTTGTTTCCCACGCAAAATAGGCATTATCACTTCGCCAACCGGTGCTGCTATCCGAGACATGTTAAACATTACAAAGCGGCGATTCCCTCATGTACATATCTTGCTGGCGCCTGTTGCAGTCCAGGGTGAGGAAGCACCAGGGCAGATAGTAAATGCTATTCGATTGATGAATCGGGTGAATGAGGAACGGATGAAGATAGACGTGCTAGTGCTAGGTCGTGGAGGCGGCTCGATAGAAGAT
This sequence comes from Candidatus Methanophagales archaeon, assembly GCA_003336485.1. GTDB lineage: Archaea > Halobacteriota > Syntropharchaeia > Alkanophagales > Methanospirareceae > Methanophaga. The sequence continues at coordinate 55,581 of QENH01000198.1, read as the reverse complement.
CTCTGGGCTTTTAATGACGAAGCAGTTGCCCGCGAGATATTCGCATCGAAAATACCTGTTATTTCCGCTGTGGGGCACGAAAGAGACTATACAATCGCGGATTTCGTCGCTGATAAGCGCGCGGCAACACCGTCAGAAGCGGCTGAGTTGGCTGTGCCTGATAAGCGCGAGATAGAGCGGAATTTGAGCTCTTTGGCGTTGCGAATGCAGCAGAACATATATAACACAATCGAATATCACAGAAAGCGGTTAGAGAGCATAGAGAAGAATATCTTATTTAGGCAGCCGACCGAAAGGATAAACCAACACCGGCAGACAGTAGATGAACTAAAGCGAACGATATTTGCAGCGAGTACGCATCTTGTAACATTGCATAGGAAAAGCTTGCAAGCCCTTACTGGCAAACTGGACGCTTTAAGTCCTCTTTCTATCCTTGATCGGGGTTACAGCATATGTTCGCGATTACAAGACGGTAAAATAGTAAGGAGTATCGAGGATATTTCCGTTGGTGATGCGTTAACGATATTGTTCGCGGATGGAGAAGCAACATCGGAAGTAAAAGAAAAATGGAAGAAAAAGAAGAAGTAACATTTGAGGCTGCGATGAAGCGGTTAGAGAGCATAGTAGAAACACTGGGCGGAGGGAATCTTTCTTTGGAAGATTCATTGAAGATGTTCGAAGAGGGTATGGAGTTGTGCAAATTCTGCAATAAGAAGTTAGACGAAGCGGAATATAAGGTGGAGAAGTTGATGGAGAAGGATGGTGGTGAGCTAAGCGTGGAGGAACTAAAGGTGGGGGAGTGATTATTCCTTCGACACCATCACTTCTGTTGCTTTTATCACTGCCTCTACGTAATCGCCTTCTTTCAGGTCAAGGGCGTCAACCGCATCCCGGGTTATCAACGCAGTTATGATAGTGGGCGTTGCGACCTCGATTTTTACGGAAGCAGCAACTTCTCCTTTCTCTATCGCCTTTACAACACCGCTAATTTTATTCCTTGCGCTTATCTTCATATCCAATGCCTCCCAATATTCCTCATCTGCCGACAAACTACTTAGATACTGCTCATACCGTTCATATTCACGTAAAACCCGTGCTCCTTCTTCCGTTAGCTCTGCACCACCACCGCCTTTCGCACCGCCACGATGTGTCTTTACCACCGGGGCACCTATTGCTTCTTCTATCTTCCTTATATGCTCCCAGGCGGACCTATAAGGGATAGAATGCGTTTTGGCGGCATTTCTAATAGAGTGCGAATCGCGAATCGCTCTGAGTAACTTTGCTCTGCCTTCGCCCAGGATCGCCTTTCCTTTATGCTCTAGCCAGGGCTTATATCGCGATTCATATTTCTTTACCGGTCTGTGCATAAGAGCTAATAGAAAGAAGCGAAGTTAAATTTTTGAACGGTTTGTTATGTCATAATTGTTTACATATACTGTGTTCACCCAATATATATTTGTAGCATATGTTTATGCTCAGTTTTGTGGCTGAAAGAGATGGAGGTGAAATAAAAAAATGAACATGAACGGAATGTACGGTGGGTTCACAATCCCAGCACATGTATTTCTGGAAGTTAGAAGACCGCAGATGGAGCGGGCTATTCAATTCGCAGAAGAGGAAAAGAGAAAAAGGGTTGGGAACTAAGTTAACAACCCTACCAAAAACCGTACATAATTCTCTAAATCCGCTATTGCAACGTTTTCATCAGGTCCATGCGGGTTACAATCCACGAAACAGCCAACGCCAAAAGCACAAACCGGCTGATTCGTCCTTTGTACTGCATATGCGACATCCAAACCGCCTTGCACACCGATTATGGGCTTATAAACGCCAAATGCATCTGATACGGCATCCTGCACCCGTTTTGTCCATTCGCTGCTTTGATCGGCGAACATAGGTGGGAATCCGGGCTTACAATGCAGCTCTATCTCTACCCCATGTTTTGCCACTATCTTTTCTACTGCATCTTCCAGTTCCTTTATCACTTCCTCTTCTTTTTCCTCCGGGATATATCTCCGATCACCCCGTAAGGTGCAACTTGGAGGTATTACATTCTCCTTTACACCGCCAGAAATCATAGTAACGTTGAAAACAGGCTTTATGTGTTTCTGACCAGTTAGTTCTGTCATAATAGGGCCGCATGGGGCTTTCGATTCCCCTGTCTCTATCTGCCTTTTCAAACCCTCTAACTCATCCATAACCAGCATTGCCTTTTCTATCGCATTCACACCGGAAAAAGGAATGGAACTGTGAGCGGATTTACCATATACCGTCATCGTCCAATTCATTACCCCGTTCGTTGCTATGCATACCCCTTCATTATCGCCATCCATACAGAGTAAATAATCGCCTTTTAGTAATCCATAATCGGCAAAGAAGCACAACCCTGAGTAGGTTCCTAGCTCTTCATCCGTGGTCAATGCAACCCTGAGATTATACTTGCTCTTTAAGTCCTGCTCTTTCATCACACGTAACGCAGTTAAAAGTGATGCGACACTGCCCTTTGAGTCCGCTACACCGCGCCCATATATCCTATCGTCTTTGATTACTGGGTCAAAAGGCGGCGTGCTCCAACCCTCACCTGCGGGAACCACATCTAAATGTGTGTAGATATCTACACTTTCTTCTGCACCACAATCTTTAGTTGCGAGAAGGTTCACTCTCTCACCGCTTAACTCTGCACTTTTCTGCCTTGCTTCGTAAACGTCCTCTGGCATCTCTACCCGTTCACATTCAAACCCTAAATCATCAAACACAGGTATAAGCCAATTTACTATCTTTCCGTAATTCTCTCCCGGCGGCACATATGTAGGTATCCGGACCAATGCCTTGAGAGAATCTATAAGATACTTCCTCATCGCCAAATCCACGTCTTCTCTTTCTTCCATCGTTATGTATATAAAGTATGACCTTCGTTTGTTTTATAACCTTTCTTTTGGTAAAGCTTTTCTTTAAGCACATAGTCATTTTGTAATGTAAAAGGGGCATATAGCGATGCAAGACAAATTTAGCTGTATTCTGGTTGATTGGAACTATGCGTATGATCTTTGCAAGGATGTAAGAGACGAGATAAAGGGAGCGGGATTCAAGCCGGAGGTTATAGTTGGCGTGGCAAGGGGCGGCTGGTACTTAGCACGAGTACTTTGCGATTTTTTCTTGCTTAAGGATCTGCTCAGCTTGAAGATGGAACACTGGGGTGTAACAGCCACAATTACCGGTACCGCGGAACTAAAATACGGGTTTGACGATGCGGCACGGGCAAAACTAAAGGATACGCGAGTATTAATAGCAGATGATATAACGGACACAGGAGAAAGCATAAAGCTTGTTGTTGATTATATTAAATCTATGGGCGCAAAAGAGGTAAGAACTGCAACATTGCAGCATAAAACTTCATCCCCGTTCATTCCCGATTTCTATGGCGAGCTCATGAAAGAATGGAAATGGGTGGTATATATCTGGAGCATCCAGGAGGACATGATGGACTTACTGGGGCGGGTAATTGCTAATTCCGAGCTGAGCATAGAAGAGATAAAAGCTGCTATGGATGATGAATTTGATTTCTACGTACCTTATCACCTTCTAAATGAGGTATTAGGAAATATGGAATATCACGGTAAGATAAAAAGTAAAGAAAAAAAGGGGAAGGTTGTGTGGGTACTGGGCTAAATTGCCGGGATTTTATTTTATAGTGCCTCAATACCAAAAGACTCCAGCAACACCTCTTTATTTATCTTCCCACTTGTGAACGTCTTTCCGCTGTTCAGCTCGTTTACTGTGATCTGCGCAGGTGCAAACATGGCTGCATCTACCTTGTAGAAGTCGAAACTCGCATTTTTAAATGTCGTGTAGAACGGTTTCCCATAGTCCTTTGAGACATGCGAAGGCACTTTCTTCACGTAGCTCTTCAAATCTTCCACGTCATCGTATTTTAGCGCGTAATAAACGTGACCACAGTATATGATACAATCATTGGTCGAACCCATGCACTGCACATCATTACCAACAATAGGTGAGATTGGTATGACTCCCTGGGCGTGTTCTATGCAGTTTATGTCAAAACCTAAAGACTCAAGCTTGTGAACGCCTGTTTCCACGCCTCTGGCAGAAATCTGTACCGAGCCTGCAATGGATGCTGTCGGCGCCACCACGATATATAGGTCTTCTGGTTCTACCCTGCACGCCTTCGCTATTTCTTCCGTCACTTCTTCATCGGGTATACTGTCACATTCTAAAACCAACACGGCCTCATTTGCGTCGTCTTCATACCCTATCTTCTCATATAACTCTCTCGGATTGAGTGAAAGTGCTCTTGCGGGTCCGGAACCCATACCGAAGAATTTATTCACTGTTATTCGCCATCCCGCAAATTGCGATGCCATACATGCGATTACCGGATGGTCCGTGGTAATCTCTATCGCAGGCACGAGCATTCCACCAAGGTCAAAGCTGCTGAATTTGAGATCCGCAAGGTCTGCCATGCATATCCGCGATAAGTATAACCCTGCCTCAAAACCGCCTTCTTCTACCACTCCGGCATCTATTATCGTTGTCCCGTTAGCCAGCTCTTCTATGCCCACCTGCAATTCATCCGCGTTGTCCAACATCTCTTCAAATACATCCAATCCATATTCATTCACGCTTATCATCCTTTTTTACACCACTCCTATTACATACCATGCACATCTATTGTATTATATTGATATGGTTTTGTCAAAAATCGTGTAAAAGCCCAAAAAACATTAGCGGTCTATCTGAACAGTATCCGCCTTTTTCTCTTCTTTTCTGCCTTCCACTCATTCATCTTCTCGTTCAGCAAATGCTGGTCCACAAAGACGAAATCGCCATTCTCTTCCTTTAACAGTAAAGGTATCTCAGCGATGGAAAAAGTGGGAATGTCAAACACAAGGAACGTATTAGTGGCAAAATGTGATAACTCTTTACCATATATTATGGCACTAATACCTTTCTTCGCTAATAGTTCCGCGGTGCTTGTCCCGCCTCCACTACCGTCCTCGAGGAATACAACGTCATCTTTTTTTAGCCCATACCGCCGATGTGCATCTAATATTGCATCATGAGAGAAAGATTTAATCAGTTTTATCCTTTTCCCTCCCTTTACTCCTCTTTTTCCTTTCAGTTCTTCTATGATTGTCCTCAATTCTGCATTCAACTTGCCCTTTTCTTTTATTTCTGTTCTCAGCAGCTCTATCTTATTGTCTCTCCGCCGTATCTCTTCTGTTACGGTCATCGCCCTTCTCTCTTCAGACCGCATAGAATCGAGTTTGTGGTTCAACCGATTTATTTTGAGCTCTTTTTCTGCGTCCATTGCCTTTAATGCGGTCGTGAGCTCTTCCAGCATCGCTATCTTTTCGTCTTTACCCTTTATAATCCTGCGTAATCTCTGGATATTTTCGCGTTCTTCATTGCTCTTCTTCTCTTCTGGCCGCCCCCACCTTATAACCTCTTTATTCTCCCATCTCAGACTAATTAATTTGTCTATTGCCGCACTTATAGAGACACCTTTAACCACCTGCGCCTTCACCTCTTCCACGTCCACACCTGCTGGCGTCTTCTTCTGTACCTGCGAGAATTTCTTCCTATAGCGCTTGAATGCCGTGACAGAAGCAGCCAATGCATCCCTTTCATGTGCGTTTTTATATTCGTAGCCCGCCCCCTTCGTCAGTGCAATCTTCTCCTCCTGTGAGAGTGATTCGTCTAATTCCGGGACTAGAGTGGAGAAGATACTACTTATCCTTTTTACCATTGTAGGGGTGGGAGTGACGTCAGAAGCGACTATCAAAGGCGTTCCAAGCGATATTATCCGCGCTACTACATCGGATACCGAATAATTCTTTGCGCTGAATATGTCTATTGGTCTCCCATCAAGGTCGAGCATGGCAACTCCTATCGTGGTACCGGGATCTATGCCAACGATGGTGTATCTTCGTCTCACGTGTGCCATCTATTTATTGCAATTTGTCGTATGTAAAGAAAAAAGTTTAAAAGAGTAAACAAGAATAAATATTAATCGGACACAGATGAACGCAGATACTCAGAAATAAAAGTAGAATCGGTATGCATACATAAACGCCATCTGTTGAACTGTGACTTTTGCACTTTGCATTTTTAATTTTGGATTATCTGCTCAAAAGGCCATAGGCTTTTGAGCAGATACATACTATTTGTGAGTCCCCTAACCGGAACTCACATTAGCTCGTTAATCCTTCTGTCAATGCCCCTATCTGCGCGTATACCTGTAAGTCCCGGTAATGCTTCATTGATGCCGCACCGGACGGACACGCTGCAGAACAAGCACCGCAGCCCTTACAAATCGCTTCGTTGACCATCATCACATTCTTCTCCTCGTCGAGCGAAAGTGTACTATAAGGGCAAACTTCTTCGCACTGGCAGCATCCCGTGCAGAGTTCCTCGTCTATCTCAGATATTGCAGCTTCTATTTCCCCTTTACCCGAAGATAAGTACATAAGACAGGCAGAAGAAGCCGCTTTACCCTGTGCTACGCTATCCGGTATATCCTTTGGACCCTGAGCACATCCGGCAATAAACATGCCATCTATCGCAGTATCAATCGGTCTGAGCTTGGGATGAGCTTCTAAGAAGAACTTATCTGCAGATTGCGACAGTTTTGTCAGCTTTACTAGCTCTTCCACACCATCGCTTGGTCTCAATCCCACACCAAGAACAACGAGGTCGGCTTCGAGTTCATAAGGCTCACCAAGCATCGTATCCTCTCCTCTTACTACTACCCTATCACTGCCGGGTTTTTTGTATATCTCTCCCGGAAGTCCTCGTCGGTAGTGAACACCCTCCTTGTGCACACGATCATAGAATTCCTCATACCCTTTTCCAAATGCTCTTACATCTTGATATAGCACACTTACGTTGCAATCCGGGACTTTGTCCATGAGCAGATGCGCTTGTTTCGCTAAATACATGCAGCATACACGAGAACAGTATTCATATCCGGTTTGCTTATTCCTTGAACCGACACAGGATATAAAAACGGCATCTTTCGGTATCTTACCGTTTATTTCCATCTCCCCCAGTGTGGGTCCACTCGCAGATGAATAACGTTCAAATTCCAAGCCTGTAATTACGTTTGGATATACGCCATACTTGTATTCCGCCGATACTTTCGGGTCAATAATGTCGTATCCCGTGGCAACTACAATCGTCCCCACCTTCAATTCCTCTATCTCGTCTTTCGCGTCATGATTTATACAGTTTGGTCCACATGCAGCAACACAAGGAGGGACTTCATTCTTCGTTACTTCTTCGCCCCTACCTTTCTTCTCTATCCCTTCTCTCGTGCTTTCAATCGTTGCTTTTCCACATTTACCCTTCGTTTGCATCAAGCATTGATCCTTGTCAATGGTATAAATGGCGGGAACCGCGTATGGGAATGCGATATAAATGGGGCTCCGCTTTCCCAAGCCCTCATCGAATTCGTTTGGAAATCGATTATGCAATCGGCAAGCTTGGGCACACATATCGCAGCCAGTGCATAACTTCTCATCTACAAATCTCGCCTTCCTTTTTATCTTAACATCGAAATTCCCTATATAGCCTCCCACTTCTGCCAACTCGGAGTAAGTCATCAGGTCTATGTTCGGATGACTGCCAACGTCCACCATCCGCGGTGTTATAATACATGCAGAGCAATCGAGCGTTGGGAATGTCTTATCGAGCTGAGCCATGTGCCCACCAACGTATGGGTTTCTATCCACCAAATGCACTTTGTAGCCCCCGTTCGCGATATCCAATGCTGCGTACATCCCCGTTATTCCTGCTCCGATTATCAACGTTTCCGGAACGACATCCACTTCCTTCGGATACTCAAGTGACTCTAACAGATTCGTTCTTGCAACGGCGCTTTTTACTAAATCCACCGCTTTACTCGTGTTTGCTTCCTTGTCCTCTGATGTCCAGCTACACTGCTCTCTTATGTTCGCCTGTTCAAAATAGTAAGGATTGAGCCCCGCCGCTACACAGGTTTTTCTGAACGTAGGCTCATGCATCCGTGGCGAACAAGAAGCTACTATTACTCGGTTAATTTTTCCCGCTTTTATGTCGTTCTTTATCAAACCCTGTCCCGGATCTGAACACATGTAGATATAGTCACGAGCGAGCACTACATTAGGCAGCGTCGCTGCATAATCCCTGACCTTCTCTACATCCACCGTCTGTGCAATATTTATCCCACAATGACACACGTACACACCAATTCTTGGCTCTTCCTCTTCCGGTTCATCCTTCTCGTCTATCACCATTTTTTTACACCTTTGAAATTTACATATCTAAACTAACTCTCTAATGAACAAGTTCGTATTTACCACATATATATGTACATTTACTATTGTCCTTCCTGAATTCACAAACGTTTCTAAAAAAACAACAACTACTTACAATTGTAATAATAAATGAGAGAGATATTTATGCAAAAGTAGAAGGGAGAAAAGGTGTGTAAAAATGAGCGAAGAAGTGAAAGTGGAATTTGAGCCAAGGATAATCGGCTTCACTTGTAACTGGTGTACTTATGCAGCTGCAGACCTCGCAGGGACCGCACGTATGAAATATCCACCGAACATAAGGTTGATAAGGCAGATGTGTAGTGGCAGAGTGGACCCGTTATTTGTGCTGAAGGTGTTTTTGCGAGGTGCAGATGGCGTTTTTATCGGTGGGTGTCATCCGGGCGAGTGTCATTACATGACAGGTAACTTATCTGCAAGAAGGAGATACTCAATGATGAAGAAGTTGCTTGAATCGGTGGGCATAGATCCAAAAAGAATGCGTATGGAGTGGATTTCCGCATCTGAAGGGATAAAGTTTTCAGATACGATAAAGGAATTTACAGCACAGATAAAGGAACTTGGCCCCGGTCCTTTCCGGCATATAGAGACAGGGGGTAAAGAACAAAAATGACCGAATTAGACTATGTACCGACTATTTGCCCCTATTGCGGGACTGGCTGCGGAATATACTTGGTAATAAAGGACGGGGCGATAGTGGGTGTAGAGCCCTGGAAAGAGCATCCCGTAAACGAAGGTAAGAACTGCCCGAAAGGGAGAAATGCATACCAATTTATATATGGGAACGGAAGGCTGGAAAAGCCACTAATAAAGGAGAATGGCAGCTTTAAAGAAGCGACTTGGGATGAAGCACTGGGACTAATTGCCGATAAGTTAAAAGGTGCTGATCCAAGTTCTGTTGGATTCCTAAATTCCGGAAGGACGACAAATGAGGATTTGTACGTATTGCAGAAGTTTGCAAGATGTGTGATGAAGACGAACAACATGGACAATTCATCGCGATTCTGCCATTCCACGACTGTTCCCGGTTTGCTCTCCACAGTCGGCGCAGGTGTGATGGAAACTTCGACAATAAGCATAGAGAAAGCAGATTGCATCATCCTCGCAGGTGTAAACATACACGAAACATATCCGCTGATTGGCCGAAGGGTGGAGGGAGCGAAAGAGAAGGGAGCGAAGGTTATCGTCATAGACCCGAGGGAGACGATAACAGCGAGGATTTATGCCGATATCTTCCTTCAACTTAATCCCGCTACCGACATCGCGCTCTTAAACGGGCTGATGAAGATAATAATAGAAGAAGTATTAGAGGACAAAGAATTCATAGAGAGTAAAACCAGCGGGTTTGAAGGGTTGAAGTCGTACTTATCCAAGCTTGATATGAGCGAACTTGAGCAAATAAGCGGAATTTCTCGAGATTTGATGAAAGAAGCTGCAGATGCATACGCGAAAGCGGAAAGGGGCTGTATCATTTTTAATGCTGGCATAGCACAGCATGCTCAAGGCGTGGGAAACATCCAAGCGCTTGCGGATCTTACTCTGCTCACCGGGAATCAAGGTAAACCAGGAACGGGTGTAAATCCGTTGAGAGGGCATATAAATGGAGAAGGTTTCGGTGATATGGGTCCGGTTCCGGTATTCTATCCCGGGTTTGTGCCCGTGAGTGAGGAGGCAGCGAAGAAGTTCGGTGATTTATGGGATGTAGAAGGTTTGCCTCCGGATCCAGGGATAGGTTATATGGATATGGTAGAGAAATGTAGCATTTTATACATCATGGGTACAAATCCAATGATGTCCGCGCCGGATATAACCCGAGTGAATGGATTGCTTGAGAATAAAGACCTTGTAGTTGTTCAGGATTTGTTTATGACTGAGACCGCGAAACTTGCCGACATTGTTCTTCCGGCACAGACATGGGCTGAGGAGGAAGGGACAGTAACAGAGACCGATAGGCGAGTGCAGTTTATGAACAAAGCTGTGGAAGCACATGGAGAAGCAAAACCAGATTGGATGCCTTTCTGCGAACTCGCAAAGCTCATGGGATACGAAGATAAATTCGCGTTCGGGTCCCCTGAAGAGGTATTCGAGGAGATAAGGAAAGTCATCCCCACATACACGGGAATAAGTTATGAAAGATTGAAGAAAGCGGGAGGAATTCAGTGGCCCTGTCCCACAGAAGACCATCCGGGAACCGATACGATGTTCGCAGACGGTAAGTTCAAGACACCTGATGGTCTCGGACATTTCCAGGTCGTGGAGCATAAACCGCCTGCAGAACCAGTAGATGATGCGTATCCCTACGCATTAGCAACTGGTAGGGTTCTGTTCCAGTATCATACAGGGGTAATGTCGCGGAGGACGGAGAGATTGAATTACGAAGTCCCATCAGCGTTTGTAGAACTAAATCCGGAAGATGCGAAAAAAGAAGGAATAGCTGATGGGGAAGAAGTAATAGTGAAGTCAAGAAGAGGGGCGATAAGACCCGCTGCAAAAGTAACAGAAGAGGTGCCAAAAGGCATGCTATTTATACCCTGGCATTTCGCTGAGTGCGCGGCAAATGTTTTAACTGGACCATCTGCAGGGCCACCATCTAAGATGCCCGAGTATAAATACGTTGCTGTAAAGATAGAGAAAGGAGGGGAATAAAAATGGCAAAAGGCGATATGTATCTTGCTCAAGCATCGGATGAGGCGATCTTGAAGCGAGGGGAATATGGAGGAGCAGTAACCGCTTTGCTTAAGTTTGCTCTTGATAGTGGAGTTGTAGATGCGGTACTGGGAGTGAAGAAGAGGGATGGGAACAATAGATACGATGCTGTCTTGGATTTGATTACCGACCCAAAGAAGGTAATAGACTGTACAGGCTCTTTGCATTGTGTGTCTCTTAACATAGCAAGGAATGTAAAAGAATATTTAGACGGTGCGAAACGGATGAGAATCGCAGTGCCATGTAAACCCTGTGATGCTCGTGCGATAATAGAAATAGCCAAGCGGAAACAGATAAATCTGGACAACCTACTCTTAGTTGGGCTGAATTGCACAGGAACCTTGCCACCAGTGGTTGCGAAGGCGATGCTAATCGGCGAGTACGAGGTAGACCCCAAGGAAGTGGTAATGGAAGATATAGAAGGCCGAACTCTTATTATCTCGCTTGCTGATGGAACGAAAATAGCGAATGACTTGTTGGAATTGGAAACTAAGGGCTATGGAAGGCGGGATAATTGCAGGCGCTGTAATGTGAATATACCAACGATGGCCGACATAGCATGTGGAAAATGGGGTGTGAAAGAAGGGGAGAAGAAGACATTCACAGAGGTTTGTTCAGACAAAGGCGCGGAATTCATTGACAATGCGATAAAAACAGGTGTCATCAAAGTAGAACAGCCGGGTAAAGATGCGATAGCGGAGAGGAAGCGGAAGGACAGAGAAGCGATTGAACTGTCAAGCAAGTGCGAGGCTGAGGACTTGAAAGAGCTGCGAGAGCTTAGTCTTGATGATAGGCTAGCATACTGGCTGCATCTGTTTGACAGATGCATAAAATGCTTCTCATGCCGGGATGCATGTCCGATATGCTATTGCAAGAAATGTTTCCTCGAGCCAGACAGAGGCTATGTAAAGGGCGGCGAAGTGCCACCAGACCGGATGTTCCATCTTACTAGGCTTGCACATGATGGAGACTCATGTGTTAATTGTGGACAGTGCCAGGATGCTTGTCCGGCGGAGATCCCACTGACGAGGTTGTATCTCATGCTGAACATAAAACTCAGCCAAATGTTCGATTACGTTTCGGGTATGAATATTGAGCAGAAACCACCTTTGATAGCGGCAAAAGACGAAGAGGCTTCGATTGACGATATAAATCATTTTAACTAAAATGGAACCGGGAATAATTGCAGATACTCATGATTGTAACGCAGATACCAAAGATAGTGGCGGCGTTAGCTGTATCGGGCGCTTATGATGTGGTGATATATGGGCATACACATAAAGCGGAGATGGAAAAGAAAGAGGATAAAGCGTTGATGATAAAGCCCGGAGAATGCTGCGGACGTCTCACGATAAAGAGAACGGTTGTCATACCCGATTTAGAGAAATATGAGACGGAGCTAGTAAAACGGTAAAAAGCATGAAAAAAGCGTAAATTATTTATAATGATAACTCAAACCCATATAAAAAGGAAGTTTAGTAAATAATATGTAAGGAGGAATACTCAAATGGGAACGTTATATGAAGACATAATTGATTATGGTGGAGAGGTTTTTGGCGAGGAACATTTAGAAACGCTCAGGGAGTGCGTGCAATGTGGTAAGTGCACAGGCGGCTGTCCATCAGGTAGGAACACGGCGTTAAGGACAAGAAGACTAATGCAGATGGCTCTGGTAGATATGCGAGAGGAGATTTTTAACGCCCCCGAACTGTGGTTCTGCTCAACTTGTTACACCTGTTATGAAAGATGTCCAAAGGGCGTGAAAGTGACAGATGTAATAAGAACGATAAGGAACTTAGCGGCGAAGGAGGGGCACATGTCTGTTCCACACCGGATGATTGGCGTTTATGTGATGAAAACAGGGCACGCGGTGCCAATCGGTCCGGACCAGATGAAGTTGCGAGAGGCGGTAGGTCTCGAATCGCAGCCTCCGACTGCGCAGAAACACAAAGACCAATTGGAGCAGGTGCAGGCAATATTCAAGGCGACGGGGTATGATGCGATGATTGATTTTGATTGGGCTACAATGAATTTAAAAGGGATGGATAAAGGAGGTAAGAAATGACGGAAGAATCGAAGACGTATGCTTATTTCCTCGGTTGTATCACGCCGAACAGGTATCCGGGGATAGAAGCAGCAACGAAGACGATACTAAAAGAGTTTGGGATAGAGACAGAGGAGATGATGGGTGCTTCCTGTTGTCCAGCGCCGGGTGTTTTTGGCTCTTTTGACATGCATACGTGGCTACCGGTAGCAGCGCGTAATCTCGCTATTGCGGAGGAGATGGACCTGGAGATAGTGGTGACGTGTAATGGTTGTTACGGGTCACTTCAGGAAGCAGACCATTTACTACGGGCGAATCCAAAGTTAAAAGAGAAGACAAATAAGATATTAGGCGAATTCGGTAGAGAATTTAAAGGCACTACAAAGGTGCACCATTCACTCGTGGTTTTTCACGATGTTATCGGATTGGACAGGCTAAAGGAGAAGATAACGAAGCCGATGGATGATGTGAATGTAGCAGTGCATTACGGCTGTCACTTCCTTAAGCCAAGAGAGGTAAGGGGACATGGCTCTTCGGATGATACGTATATCTTGGAGGACCTTGCGCAAGTAACAGGAGCAAAGACGCCGGAATACAAGGACAAATTGATGTGTTGCGGCGCAGGCGGCGGAAATCGAACTGCCGATTCTGTTCAATCCCTGGAATGGATGCGTCAGAAGCTGGTGAGTGCGATAGAAGCGGACTGTGACTGCATGATTCATCCCTGTGCGTTCTGCCACTTGCAACTGGATAGAGGGCAGGAGGAGATGGAAAAGGCATTCGGCATATTCTTCAATTTCCCCATTCTATTCTTCACGCAGTTCATCGGTCTCGCAATGGGACTCAGCGTAAAAGAACTGGGATTGGACGAACAAGTTACAACTATGCCAGACAAATTATTAAAATAGAAAAGAAAAAAAGGAAAAAACATTTTATTTTTTTCTTCTTTTTGTTTTGTTTCGTTTTACTTTGCTTTACTTAATTACGTGAGTTGAGAACTAATTTACCAGAGTTTTGTAGGTTGAGCTAGCACTGCTTTAAATTGACCTTTTTTCTGCCTTACGACACGCAAGTCCTTCTCCTTTTCCGTTATCTTATTTATTAGTTCTGTCTTCTGATCCTCTTCCGCTGCGCTTTTAAACTCGTCTACTAAATCGCCTATCTCCTTCATCATTGCAGCTATTTCTTCATCCTTCTCCTTTATTACCTCATCAGGTACTACGCCCATTTTACATTACTACCTCCATTTATGTATTATAAATGCAAGATATGATACTTCCTGCATTTATATCTTTCTATTTTAGCCTTTCAACACGATCTCTATATGGACATCTTTGGGTATGGGTATGCGCATAAGTTGCCGCAGAGCTCTTTCATCTGCTTCTAGGTCTATCAGCCGCTTATGTATACGCATTTCCCAATGATCCCATGTAGGAGATCCTTCGCCATCCGGGCTTTTTCTACAAGGGACCACCAGCTTCTTCGTGGGAAGAGGGATGGGACCCGCCATTCTAACACCTGTGGTCTCAACGATCTTTTTCACTTGATGGCATATCTCATCCAATTTCATATGGTCTATACTCGATAGTTTTATCCGTGCTTTTTGATTCATTTCTTTCCCTCTTCCTGCTAGTATTGCTTTATTTCTCCTTTAGGTCTATTACCATCCCTGCAGCAACTGTTTGCCCCATGTCCCGAACTGCAAACCTGCCGAGCTGTGGTATCTCCTTTACACGCTCGATGACTAAAGGTCTTGTCGGTTTTACTTTTATGATTGCCGCATCGCCCGCTTTTATAAAGTCCGGGTTTTCTGCCACTGTCGCACCGGTCTTAGGGTCCATCTTCTTAGTGATTTCTAGTATCGTAGCAGCGACTTGGGCGGTATGGGTATGGAAAACGGGGGTATATCCTGCGGTAATTGCACTTGGATGCTGGAGTACGACTATCTGTGCCGTGAACTCATCAACAATTGTTGGCGGGTTATCCACAGGCCCACAAACATCACCTCGTCTTATCTCAGTCCTGCTTATCCCACGAACATTCCAGCCGATATTGTCACCGGGGACAGCTTCATCGATCTCCTCATGGTGCATCTCTATTGTCTTCACCTCTCCTTTCGCAGCAGGCGGGTTGAAAATCACGGTGTCGCCTTTCTTCATCTTTCCCGTCTCTACTCGCCCTACTGGTACGGTCCCTACACCGGTTATTGTATATACATCTTGCACAGGTATTCTAAGCGGAAGATTAACCGGCTTATCCGGTACTTCCATGAGGTCCAGCGCTTCTAAAAGAGTAGGCCCATCGAACCAGGTCTCTTTATCACTTTTCTTTGTTACATTCACACCATCGATTGCGGAAACTGGAATAAAGATGACATGCTCTTCCTTATAGCCAACCATCCCCAGAAGTGCTAGTAGTTCCTTCTTCAACTCCTCATAGCGTTTCTGATCGTAATTCACACGGTCCATCTTATTTACCGCTATGATCAACTGAGTCACACCCAAAGTTCTGGATAAGAATACGTGTTCCTTCGTCTGAGCCATGATGCCGTCTTTAGCATCTACTACCAACACCGCTGCATCAGCCTGTGATGTCCCGGTGATCATGTTCTTCACAAAATCTCTGTGTCCCGGGCAATCCACGATCGTATAATAATACTTTTTAGTATCAAACCTTTGGTGGGCAACATCTATTGTTATTCCCCTCTCCCTTTCATCCGCCAAAGTATCCATCACCCATGCATACTCAAAAGTCGCCTTTCCTATCTCTGCTGCCTTCTTCCTGTACTCTTCTATTATATGAGGATCTATCGCTCCTGCCTCTGTTAGCAACCGACCCAACAGCGTTGACTTGCCGTGGTCAATATGCCCTATCATTGCCAGATTCATATGCTCTTTATCTGCCATTTTTTCATTTTACCTCCTTCTTTTTCTTCTAATCTGTAACCTATAAGCTACCTTACTTTATCCTCTTTTACTTTAATTTAAAACTTTATTTCTATCTTATTTATTATTCTAGATTGTATTCAAATCAGAGATGTCAGATTTTAAAGTGTGAACAAAGAGCAAATGAAGCTTAAATCCGATTGTATCCCTTGCCTGGTAGAAAGAGCAAAATATGAATGTGATATGCTATTTGAGGACGATAGTGAAAAGCTGCTTGTGTTGAGGGATTTTATTGCGTTCCTTTTCGAACATCTCGGAGGTGAACGGAACGCGCCTGTTTTTTTTGGCACCGAGAGGGAGAGAATATTAAAGAGGCGAAGCGGCGTGGAAGACCCTCACGAATGGGTAAAACGGCGAAGTAACGAAGTAGCAAAAGGGTTGCTTTTAGATGCGTATACGTTTTACAATGCGGCAAGCGATAAACTAGAAGCGTTGATACGGATAGCGGCAGCGGCGAATTCAATGGAATACGGCGTAAAAGGGTATTTATACAGCGATGAGATTTTTAGGCGTGATTTCCTGCGGACGTTAAACGAGAAACTTAATTGGGATAGAGGCGAGATTTTAGCTGCGATAAATAGTCGAGACCGACTGATATATCTAACGGACAATGCAGGCGAGGTATTTTTCGATGTGTTTGTGATAAGGGAGTTGATAAAAAAGGGTAAAGAGGTGATTGTGTCGCCGAAGAGCGCACCTGTTATAAACGATGCAACGATAGAAGATCTGAAGGAAGCGGGTATCTCTTCTTCAGAAGCTGGCTGTAAGATAATTCCAAGTGGCGCATACATAGGTGTCTCATTAGAAGAAGCGGAGGGGGAGTTCATGGACGTGTTCAGCGATGATAGGTATCTGGTGATAGCGAAGGGGATGGGGAACTACGAATCAATATCCGAGTTCGAATCGAAGTTAGATCTGAACGGTCGGTTAATATACCTTTTCCGAGCGAAATGCGAACCGATAGCGGATGAGATAGGCGTAAGAAGGGGCGAACTTGTTGCTAAATTCGTGTAAAAAATGATTAAAATAACGGATGAACTTATCGGCGCGATTTCCAATAAGGCGAAATTGTCTATGCGGCAAAGGTGCAATTATAATTTCCACAATAGCTATGGCGACTGTATACAACGTTTTCTTAATGCGTTAGAGCCAGACTCATATATTCGACCACACAAACATGAGGATCCAAAGAAGACTGAAATATTCTTGATCCTAAAGGGGCGAGTTTTAGTTATAGAATTTGATGAAAACGGACAAATTAATGATCATATACTTTTAGATCACGATAATGGTAAAAAAGGGGTAGAGCTCCCACCTAAAATTTGGCATTCCATAATAGCAATACGAGAAGGTTCTGTATTATATGAGCTAAAAGAAGGGCCGTATGTTGAAGAAACGGACAAAATCTTCGCTGAATGGTCGCCAGAAGAAGGTACAAAAGAAGCGCAAGAATACAACAAAAAAATCCTTTGCGATTTGAAAATAACTACACAGGAAAAACAAAAAGAAGATGCAAAATAAAGAAGAGATTCTTTTCTCTGCTGCTGAGAACGAATACAGAGAATCGCTAAGAGCGTTCCTTGATGGTGTGGCTGCGAATAAGATAGAGCGAGAGATATATGAACAGGATTTTTATCCGCGTGAACTCTACGGTAAACTAGGCGATGCCGGCTTCTTAGCGCCCGTATTGCCGGTAGAATGTGGTGGCATGGGGAAGCTAGCATATGAAGCGATATTGGCAGATGAACTAGGTGCTGCTTGCGTGCCTCTAGCATGGATACATTCCACGTCCTCTTATGCATACGCAACGATTGCACGATATGGTAACGAGGAGCAGAAGGGTAAATATTTGCCTGCACTGAAAAGCGGTGCTGCGATCGGTGCAATTGCAATAACCGAGCCCGGAGCGGGAAGTGACGTTATGCGTATCAAGACAAGTGCAGAGCGAAATGGCGATGCGTATCGGATATGTGGCGAGAAGAGGAACATAACAAATGGTAGCAAAGCGGATGTCCTCTTAGTATGGGCGATAACAAGTCCCGAGGTTGACCCAGCAAGAGGAATGAGCGTGTTCATTATGGAATCAGACGCTAAGGGCTTTGAGGTGGAGCGTGATTATAAGCTACTGGGCGGGTTTCCGGGCACGGTAAATTCGTATCTCCGGTTTGATGACGTGCAAATACCCGGGAGGAATATGCTCGGCGGCGAGAACGAAGGGGCGAAGGTCATGTTCGATGAGTTAGCTATTGAGCGAGCGTTATATGCCGCGATGTTAGTTGGCGAGGCGAGACCGATACTAGAACTCGCAGTAGACTATTCACGGGATAGGGAGCAGTTCGGGACCGCGATAAGCCGTTTTGAAGGGATAAGTTTCAAAATCGCGGACATGGCGACGAAGTTAGAAGCAGCTAAGTTGATGGTCTATCATACAGTTAGGCTGATTGATGCGGGGTTCGATGCAGAACAGGAATCGGCGATGGCAAAGCTTCTTGCTTCTGAGGCGTTTTACGAAGTTGCGCATAATACTGTACAGATATTGGGTGGTCGGGGACTCACGGACGAATATCCTGCGGAATGGGCGTTTAGGATGGCGAGGCTGTCTATGATTCCTGCGGGTACAAATGAGATAATGCGGTTTATTGTACAACGTGAGGTGTATAAGATGTATAAGGGTAAGAGTGGCCAAAAGAAATCAAATGTGAGAAAGGCCTAAGAGAATTTTGGGGGCATGACTAAACCTGAGTGCTCGGTTAATATACTTTATACCGCCACAGATTGAGATTTTTCATTGTATTTTTCTTGTCTCTATTCTATTCTACACTGATTCTTGATACGTATTCTTCCTTTAATATCCCTCTAAATCATATAAAATATGTAGCTAGAAAAAACCTATGAAAAATAAGTCGAAGATATATGCCGTAGCTGTATTCATCATGCTTTTGCTACTCTTTTCGTCGATTGCTGGTGCTAGACATGAGACTTATTCGGCGGCACCTTCAAGCGATGAAGGCATCTACTCTTTCTTCTCTGACGTCATCAGGGATGCGGGAGTCTGCCTGGATAACGTTGTTGACGAAAGTCCTGATGTAGATACTCGTGCATCCCGACTCGAATCGGGGATCAAACTAGCAGTAGAAGAAAGTAGGTTCTATGCTGTTAAAGGGTTTGAAAGTAATGTATCGCGGGTGGTGCAGCCATTTAACGCCCCCTCAGGCGGTGTAAAAAAACTAACCACATATCAGCTCGTTTTCCTAACGAACTATGAGATACTAAAGAACGAAAGTGATTATTCCGCTTATGTGGAAGCGCGAACGGCAATTGTAAACATGAGGTCTGGAGCAGATGCGATAAACTGCTCTTTGGACGGAATTGCGCTAATAGAACTATGGAATGAAACGACAACACTCAATTTTAACGTATCCTATTTGAGCGAAAGGCTAATTGACGTCTATGCGCTTATAGACCATTACGAACAGTTACTTGAGCAGTATAAAGTTGAAGCACCGGCATTTGAGGAAGACCTACCCGTGGTTGTGGTCTCAGACGAGCATCCGCTCCTGTATGAAGAGATAACGATACACGAGTATGCAAACAAAACATCCACTCTTTCTTTGTTTATTGACAATACAACCCATAGTCTAAAAAATCAAACAAGCGAACAGCGGAAGAAACACCGCTTCGAAAACCCAGGTGAACATGATATTTATGCAGAAGGAACAACAGTTGATGGCAAAAACATAAAGTCTAACATCGTAAAAGTTGATGTGAGCAAAATACCTACTTTCATTGTCCTTTCGTATCCGTATTCGGCGTTGTTGAACGAGCGCATAAAAATAACCGGTCTTATTGTTGATTATTATGATAAGCCTCTGCATGCGGTAAATGTGACTGTTGAAGCGGGCGAGGAAGAGACGGTAACAACCGATGTAAGTGGGCGTTTCGTGTTCTATGGTACAAGAAGTTCAGAAGGGTACCTGAAAGTCTCTGCGTTCTACCCCGGAAACGGTACTTATAAGAGCAGCAGTGCAAACGGTTCCATCTTCTTCTCGCGGTTTCCGATCTCGCTTCAGATCGCTGCGGATAAGACGAATATCAATGTTAACGAGACGGTAAAATTCATGGGTTTGGTTTCTGGCATAAGCAGAAACTATACTATCCCGCTTTCTATATTTCTTAACGACCGAGGCGAGGAGACAATTACCGCAGAGAATGATTTTGCGTTCTCTTTGCCCTTTTCTCAATCCGGGACATACGAGGTCTATGTCCTTTTCTCGGGGGATTCTTTGTTTACGGATGCGAAGTCAAACGTGGTAACGATAAAGGTTACTGAAAAACCTTTCTTTCAAAAAGAAAGCTTTACCAAAGAAATAATAACCAATTATCGTGAATCTAATCTACTATTTTATTTATTACTTCTCCTTGTTGCAATTGTTTCATTCTCTATGGGTTTCTATACACGAGCGCTAAAGGAAAAAATACCGTTTTTTAGTGCTAAAACAAATGTTCATCCGGATTCACTCTTTGGAAGATTGCATGCACGCACGTCACATTTTAAGGATAAACTTCTTGCATCTCTTGCTTTACTGTTTACCGGCATCTATGCACGCACATTTAAGAGCTTGATCTCCGTCTTGCGTGCGATACGAGTAGCGAAACGAGAAAATAAGCCCGTTGGAACACAGGAAAAGGAAATATCAGAAACGGCAAATGCAGAGGTTTCGGGTGCAAGACCTAGAACTAGAATCCATGTCTTTCGGGATAAAATTTTTGCGCCGCTATTATTAATCCTTATGAACTTCTATGCCCTCATTTTGAAGCGGAATGGCCACAGCTCAAAGGATAAAGAAGCGGAGCAGGGAAATGAGTCGGCGGAAAAAACGGGAATGGCTGTAGCAAACGAAGAGGTAGGAAAAAGGACAAATGATGAAGCTCATGTAGTGAAAAAATTGGAAGACTTTGACCTTGGAGAAGCTTACAGACTGCTCTTTGACGCTACCATCACTCAATATGATTTGGGGAAGAGCTTAACGCCAAGAGAACTCTCAGAAGCAATAAAAAATGAAAATGAACCTTTTACTGATATTTTTATGGTCGTAACAGCGATACACGAAAGAGTTTTTTACGGATGTATGAGACCTGAGGATGGAGAAGAAGAGCGTTATTTTAAAGAGATAGGTGATATTTTAAGATATTTTAAGGGTTGTGTGAGTGAGAGTAATAGATGAGGTACGTGTATCTTTTTTTAGTCTTTGCTGGCATCTTCTTACTTATCCTCCCAATCGCGGTCCCGGTGATAAAGACATCTGCTGATTTCAGCATGTTCAACTCGGATTGGGCAGGCTGTTCGGAATTTGCAACGGTTTTGGCGGATCGGGGTAATCTGGTCCCGCTAATAAATCCCTATAATTCCTTTGATTTGAAAGAGAAAAGCGTTTTGGTTGTTGTGGGACCGGATATAAGTTTCTCGCCGCTTGAGATAGAAGAGGTACGTGGATTTCTGGACAAAGGAGGGACTCTTTTCCTCGCAGATGATTTCGGAACTGCGAATGGTCTTATCTCGGGATTGGGGCTAAATGGCTCGTTTTGTGATAAACCTCTGGGTGATATATTCTACGATAAGAGGGCTGATTTTCCGGTAGTTGCACGAATAGAAGATCCAGAACTCTCTTATGGTGTAGAAAAGCTCGTATTGAATGTACCTTCTGTCATTACAGGCTTGGCAGGCGAAGTCTTCTCTTCCAAAGTCAGTGTAGTAGGAGAAAACCGGAAGAGTTATCCAATTATGGCAGAGACGAGATACGGTGCGGGGAGAGTAATCCTGCTCTCAGATCCAGACATACTAATAAACGACATGATGGCGGAGAACAGGGACTTTATCGTGAATCTCGTGTCATATCTCGGCTCAGACTCATTCTATTTTGATGACGCACATCATCGGGATTTCAATCCATATTCTATTGCAACCATTTACATACAACGAGAACTTGATCGTGGGAAAGCATTCATGGTTTTCGCGTTCGTTGCGGCTTTACTGGTCCTTACAGGAACGGGGATTTTGCGTTTACTTGCTCGCTCTATCGTGCGATTTATGGTTTTCCGTATCTACTATCCACTTCTTCATATACTTTGTAGGCATATTCCAAGGTTATCCGGGGTTATTCAAAATACTCTAATGCCTGCACGTAGTGAGAAGGATATGTTCGATGAGCTACCTGAGGGAGTGGATATAAAAATACTTAAGCGAATAATAAAAGAAATGAGAACAGGATCAAAATATGACGCAGGTTACGAACAAAGAGAAGGGAAGGGAATTCGTAGAAAGACTAAAAGCAGAAATTGGTAAGGTAACGGTCGGGATGGACAAGGTTATAGAGCTGCTTGCTGTTGCTTTGCTTTCTGGCGGGCACGTCTTACTCGAAGGGATACCGGGTGTTGCAAAGACAACAGTTGCAAAGGCGTTCACCGACGCTATTGGCTTATCCTTCTCTCGCATTCAACTAACTCCTGACTTGATGCCCGCGGATGTCCTAGGGAGTGTATTTTATGACCAAAAAGCGATGGAATTCACTGTTAGGAAAGGCCCAATATTTGCTAATATCGTATTAAGTGATGAAATAAATAGAGCGACACCAAAAACGCAATCGGGATTGCTAGAAGCGATGCAAGAGCGTCAGGTCACAATAGAAGGGGATAGTTTTCCTTTGCCCATACCTTTTCTCACAATAGCAACCATGAATCCTGTTGAGATCGAAGGCGTTTACAGTTTACCCGAGGCTCAACTCGATCGGTTCATGCTGAAAATTCAAGTTGGATACATAGACAGGGCTAATGAGTTGCTTTTTTTGAGAATGAAGGAAAGGGGCGAGTTCAAGACCGTGGAGAGCATAATAGACAAAAATGAAATTCTTTTGTTGATGAAGAAAGTGCGAGAGATTAAAGCAAGTGAAGCTATCCTGAACTACATATATATGATTTCGACGAGAACGAGAAATGATGACCGTGTTTTGCTGGGTGCGAGTCCGAGAGCTTCAGAACAGTTATTATTTAGTTCTAAATCACTGGCATTCTTGAGAGGTCGAGAGTATGTTATACCGGACGATATAAAAGAACTGGCAGTGTACGTCTTGACTCATCGAATTTTAATAAAGGCCGAAGATGAGATAGACGGGTTTAAGAGTTTGGAGTTAGTAAAGGGGATTTTGGATGATGTAGAGGTCCCGAAATAGACCAAAATGAAGCGAGAAGATGTCTTGTTGCTCCTAATATTCCTCCTTTTTGTCCAGGGCTATCTCTTCAGAAATGTTTTTCCTGCTTTGCTTGCGTCTCTGATATTACTATATCTAATATATCTTCGTGTGGAGTTTTCACCGGCGATCGAATCAGAACGGCAAATAGCACGTAAGTTAAAGGATGCGGAACGCGTAAAAACGAAGCTGAAACTGAAGAATCTGTGCAATAAGCGATTGGCACTAGATATTTTTGAGCTTTTACCTCCTGGCTTTAAAGCGGAAACACCTGCACTTAATCTGAGTGGTGGTGAGGAGCGGGAAGTCGAGTATTTTATCACGCCCGTCAGAGGGATATTTAAATTACGGGATCCCACAATAAGGGCAACGGATACACGCGGTTTATATTATGCCGACTTTTTGCCCGATTCGGAATCGAAGAAAGAAGTGGAAGTGTATCCGAACTTAGACCGGATAAGAGAAGAGAGTAAAGCGGGAGAAACGTTAAAGTTCACGGAAGCATATAGGACCTTTTTCGGCATACGGACCCTGGAATTGGACACGTTACGTGAGTTTCAACCGGGCGATGAGCGGCGGCATATCGACTGGAAGGCGACGACCCGACTTGGCGAATTGATAGTTAAAGAGTTTTTGAAGGAGACGAAAGGAGATGTATACATCGTTTTGGATGCGGGTAAGGAGATGAGAAAGGGGATAAAGAGCTCAAAGATAGATTTTGCAACTACTTTAACACTTCAACTTGCCTATGCGCTAAGAAAAAGCAAGCTGGGATTGATGGTCTATGATGATTATGGGATTAAGCGGATAGAAGCAGCAAAAACTAAAGGCAGTGGGCATGTGGAGCGGATAGCGGGATCGCTGAACATAGGGACGATACCTACAACACTTATGGGTCTTAAGTCGTCCTTACCAGAGAAGGGAGTACGGCTAAAAGAAGAGAGCAGAGCATTTATCGGGAAGATATTGCCAGTTGTGAAGGGCAGAAGGAGTTCCGCCACTAGCTTGATAGAGGTGGTGAGTTCTTTACCATCATCAGCTATTTTGATCTTCATTGCAGACATAACGACAAATACGAGTGAGCTGATAAAGGTTTTACTGGAATTAAGGAAAGGGCATAAAGTCCTGTTCTTGTCTCCCAATCCTATTTTGTTTTACGATGCTGAGTGTCTGGACAGAGAGACACTTATATGGCTCTATGAACGCTATAAAGAAAGAGAAGAGATCATAAAGAAACTAAACGGTATAGTGCCCACTTTCGATTTGGGCTATTCCGACCTTTTGGATACTATTAGGGGTGGGTTTGGATGATAATGATTACGATAGCAGTGATTGCAGCGGCAGTGGGTGGGCTAATAGCAGGGCTAATGATACCTTTGTTATTTCTCCCCTTTCTTTTCATCGCTAAAGTGAAGAAGAAGAATGATGTATACTTACTCTTATTCCTCGTTTATGCTCTGACTATTGGTTATGAATTTGAGATAGCGAACATATATGGCGCGGATTTGTGTACGGTGCTCTGTGTAGTGATGCCACAGTTGCTACTGCTTGATTCCGGATTAAAGGACGAGCACCAGATTTTCGCTAAGCCCAAAATATTTTTCGTCATAATCATTAGCGCTTTTGTTTTCGGTTGGTTTGTGAATGCGATTTTTGTTGGTGCAGTATTGATTGCCCTTGCTTTTGAGTTCTCAGGCGAGAACGCACGTAGAGGTATTTTCGCTGCCGTTATCAGTCTCGCATTGCTTATTGGCGCGCTTGCTCTTGTGCAAGGCGTGCTAAATTTGGAGGGCGGAGCGGCAACGCAGGTGGTCTTCATAGCGGCTTTTAGCACTCTTACCGCACTGCTATTTTTCCGGAGAAGTATAGAGGGGCAGGAATTTGGCGGTTGGATCACAAACAAAAGCCAAAAGAGATAGAAGTGAAATGATATTTGAGCGGATGGTTTTTATCCCTCAACTTTCCGCTTGCTTCTGACCGCATTGCATCTTCCTGAATATAATCGGGCAGCATATGCATGTTATTATCGCAAGCAATATAATTGCCGATTCCATTGTTGCATCTATCAATCCGAGTTCCAAACCAACAGCAGCCATCGCAATTATCAAGCTCAATCGTGAAGAGAGTAACACTCCTGCGGATATGCTATCCTTCACCGAATAGCGAACGATAAAAAGCAGCGACGGTGCTAGCTTCACTACAAATGCGATTACAAGTAACATAGGTACAAGATAAATCCCACCTCCCGCTAGTGCCCCCAGATCAAACTGCATGCCAACGGTTATAAAGAATAAGGGTATGAGGAATCCGTAACCAATCCCGAAGAGTTTCTGCTCGAGCACTGTCCCACCGCGGAACAATATGGAAAACATCACACCAGCGAGAAACGCACCCAGTATAGCTTCGACATCTGCTACCTCTGATATAGCAACGAATACGAGCAATAATGCGAATGCTGCCCTGACTCCTATCTCTGATGGCTGGTCCGATTTGAACCATGCGGAAAGACGTTCGGGATAATGCCAGATTGCAAGCTTACCCAGGTAATAGAGCACGAAAAATAGCACGAACACGAGAACCAGCAAAAACATCTCCCCTGTTATCCCCTTTTCCAGGTTGATGGTGTAGACAGTAACAAGCAGCACGGTGGCAAATTCTGCAACGAATGCTGTTATGAGTATTGTCTGTCCGAAATCGCTTTTTGACAGTCCTAATTCTCTTAACGTTGGCAAAATCAATCCGCCCGCAGAGCTGGCGAGTATGATCGCAAGATAAAACCCATAGCCTAGTTTATACGTGAGGAAGACCGAAATACAGAGCGTGATGATGTAGATAAGGGACCCGAGGATAAATGCTTTCGCTCCAAGAACCCCAACCTTAGAAAAATCGATCTCCAGACCCACTAAAAACATCAGAAATATGAGCCCAAAACCCGCAAGAAAGTCTAATACTATACGTCCTTCCGCTTCGAGGGAGAATCCCAGAGCCCCGAAGATGATTCCTAGGATTATTTCCCCAACCACTGCGGGAACTCCGATTCGACCAGAAAGAATCGGGATGATGAATGCAAAGACCGCGATTAGTAACAGGAGTATATACGGACTTATTATTATGGTCATCGTCATTCATATCTCATCAGTCACACAGCGGTTAGCACAGAACAGGGAGCGTCATTTATTATTTTCCTTATTAGATCTGATCCCATAACGCCTTTTCCATGCCCTGAAATTACCACGAGTTCGTAATTACCACTTTTTACTGCCTTTATCGTCTCTATCCTTGGGTTACCTTCCACCCGTTTCTCTATGATCGGTACGTTTCCTTCTTCGCCTAACTTTTTTATACTAGTTAATATCACTTCCGGGACCTCCTCCAGGAAGAGTAAATGGAGGTCGGAACTGCACATATGCGCCATCTGAACTGCGTATCTGCCAACAGTCTCTGATGTATCCGACGAATCAAGTATGGCGATAATAGTTTCGTAATACCGGAATGTTCTTGCTACAAGGACGGGACAAGAAGCGGATTTTATTAACCCCAAAACAACACTTCGTTTAAATATTTTATCTAGTATACCCAGCTCTTCATGGTCTATTACTATACAATCTGGGCAATATGGTTGCCCGTTTGTCTCTAAGTTCATTATCACTCCTTCTGGATAACGCCCGTGTTTTTTTATTATATCTGTCAGTTTTTCCTCCTCCAACAGGATTTTTAGTGGTACGCTTCTTACCATAGCCATGAATCTCATCTCTTGGCTGTCTATATCAGGAGAAGATACAGCAGTAACCTCTGCCTTTGCTACGGAAGCAACTAACAACGCTTCTTTAAACGCTTTTTCAACTGCATTATTATCCAATATGGGAACAAGGATTTTATTGAATGGTATGAGATCATCAGCAGCATCAGAGCGCATCAAATCGCTGATGAGATTTGCCACTATCCGGGTAGGAAACATGAGGTATTGAATGCCCAGCTCCTGGAATCGCTCTGTATTCTCCGGATCTTCTACACGAACAATTATCTTTGGGACTCCATATTTCTTCGCAATTGCTGCAGCTCGATAATTGATGTCGTCATCGTTTGTGAGCGAAATAAATGCATTTGCATCTTTCAATCCCGCTTGCTTTAACAGTTCTTCATCACTTCCGTCACCGATAATCACCTCGACACCCGCTAATTTCGATAGCTTTTCTGTTTTTCCCGGGTTTATATCGATTATTACGGACTCGTGCAACTGCGCCGCCAGCTCTCTTCCTGCTCTCCCTGCACCAACAATGATATTTCTCATTTATTCTTCTCTCTCTTTGCTCTCGACAGAACTAATAGAAATTACTCTATCTAAGTTTAAAAATCTATTTATAGTGCGTGCATTGCAAAGATTTATTTACTGTGAGTGAGAAAGGGAGAAAAATGGGGCATGAAGGTTTTCTGTTGGACATTGATTACATAACGGAAAAAGACGAAAAAGGTACGGAAAAGCCGGTGATAAGATTATGGTGCAAGAGCAAAGAGGGTGCGGATTTTATCGTTTTGGACAAGAATTTCGAGCCGTATTTTTATGCGTTCTCTTCTTCTACCCCTAAAAGTCACGATATAGAAAAAAAGAAGAGACAGATAGAGGAAATTGCTATAGCGAGAGAAGATGAAGCGATAAGAGTTAAGCGAGTGGAATTTTGCCAGAAGAAATTCCTCGGGGTCAATCAGAACGGCTTAAAAATTTTCGTCTCTCATCCGAGACATGTTCCACTACTGCGAGAGGCCGTTGGTAGGGTGGGTCTTACAGTGCTGGAAGCGGACATTCTATTTGCAATTCGGTACTTGATAGACAAGCAGTTGAAACCTTTTGACGGTGTAATTGTAGAAGGCGAAGAAGTAGCATTGAGCTATGGGACCGCTATTGTCGCTTCCAAGGTGATCTACAATAAGATGGATGGGCTCCCGCCGCTCGAAATTCTCGCTTTTGATTGCGAGATGGCCACTCAAGGCGGCTATGGCATGCCATCGCCTGCAAGAGACCCAATAATAATCATTTCCGCTGCATATTACGAGGCAGAAGAGGAAAAGTCAAAGTTGTTTGTGATAGCGGATGAAGATTATGCGCGTGGCGACGATGAAAAGCTACTAAGCGATTTTTTGGACTTTGTCAGACATTTACAGCCGAACATCATTGTCGGCTATAATTCAGACGGGTTTGACTGGCAGTATATACGAGAACGTGCGAAATTGTACGGGCTTCGTCTGCGTTTGGGCGCAGATGGCAGCACGGTTCGTTTTGAAAAAGGGGGTGCATTGCCGGGAGTAAATATCAGGGGCATGTTAAATGTAGACCTTTTTAAGCTTGCAAAGCGAGATCTGGACAGCGTGAAGGTGAAGAAATTAGAAAATGTAGCTGAATTCCTCGGCGTAGTACGTAAAACGGAGCGCGTGAATTTATCGCCGCGTGAGATTAACGAAAGCTGGTTCAATCGCTCTGCACGAGAGCGATTATACGATTATGCAATAGCAGATGCGGTCAGCGCGTTGGGGATAGCCGCGAAGATGTTACCGCTACAAATCGAACTATCTAAAATGGTTGGTTATCCGCTGGACGAGCTAGCAAAGATGGGTAGAGGTCGTCAAGTAGAAGCTTTTTTGACGGCGGAGGCATTTAAACGGGGTGAACTGGTGCCCCCGAAAGGCGGATCGGAAAAGACATTCGAGGGCGGTTTCGTGCTGCTGCCGGAAAAGGGCCTGCACGAAGATGTCATCGCTCTCGACTTCTCTTCTATGTACCCTACTATCATGATCTCTTTTAACATCTCGCCCGATACTTTTGTTGATGCGATGGAAGCCAGGGACGAAGAAGTCTATATTGCACCAGAAGTGGGCTATGCATTCAGAAAAGCGCCGGATGGATTCTTTAAAAGAATAATGAGCGATTTGATTACGAGAAGGAGAGCGATAAAGGCGGATATGAAAAGCTATGACAAAGCGAGCGATGAATATCTGCTGTTAGATATACAACAGCAAAGTGTCAAGATACTCACGAACAGCTTTTATGGCTATACCGGCTGGAGTGCTGCGAAGTTTTACAAGCGCGAATGCGCGGAAGCGACAACGGCATGGGGGCGTCATTTCATAAAGCGAGCAGTGAAAATGGCGGAAGAGTCGGGATTCAAGGTTATTTATGGCGATACCGATAGCATATTCGTAAAATTCCCCCTTGAGGTCGAAGGCGATAGGAAAAAAGCGATAGTGGAGAAAGCGGAAGAGATTTCCAAGCGAATAACAAAAGAGCTACCGCTTGAACTAGCATTCCAGGATTTCTTCAAAACTATCTTCTTTACGGGAAAGAAGAAGCGGTATGCCGCGCTTACCGATAAGGGCGAAATTGTGGTTCGGGGATTAGAAGTGCGCCGTGGAGATTGGTGCGAGTTGGCGAAGGAGGTACAGACAGAAGTAATAGAACTCATCCTACGGGATAAAGATCCAGAAAAGGCTATGGTGTATGTTAAAGGCGTAATAAAGGACTTAGAACGGGGGGATTTACCCGTGCATAAGCTGATAATTCACAAAACGCTCACCCGAAAGATAAGTGCGTATGATACGAAGCAAGCGCATGTTATAGCAGCGGAAAGGGCTTTGGCTTCTTCGTCTCGTATCGCATACGAAGTAGGCTCGAAAGTCCCTTACGTGATACTAAAAGGCGCGGGGAAGACTAGTGACCGCGCTTTCCCTATTGATATTATGGAGCGAAGCGAAAGGAACGAAATATACGCGGAGGGGAGAAAGTATCAGATTGACATCTCTTATTATCTCCTGCATCAAGTAATACCAGTTGCCCATAGGGTGCTGCAACTTTTTGGTTATGTCACTACATCTTTTGAGGTGGGGGGGCAGAAGACATTAGGGGATTGGTTTTGATGGTGTTATTAAGGTCAAGTAACCGAAAAGCTTTTATATACCTACCCATTATCTTATCATGGTAATAAAAATGGCTGAACTACCTATAGCACCTGTAACCAGGTTGGTGAGAAATGCCGGCGCAGAACGAGTAAGCGAAGACGCAAGTGAAGCACTAGTAGAGATTTTAGAGGCAAGAGGTGAGGAGATAGCTAAAAAAGCGGTAAGCCTCGCTAAGCACGCCGGAAGGAAGACAGTAAAAAGGGAAGACATCGAAGAAGCAGTAGCATAAACCAAAAAGGGTAATTTAAAGGGGATTTAGTAAATTTACCCTTTATTTTTTTTATTTTTTTCACTCTAAATCGCTCATACTTAGCGCTTTCATTCTTCTTAGCCCTGCTATCTCATTTATGACTTCGGCAACCGCTTTAGGTACTAATCCCTCCCAGCTTTCGCCGTTCAACATTCGCCTTCTTATCTCACTACCCGAATATTCCTTCCTGTTAAACATAAGCGGAACACGCACGTCATAGCCACGCTCCACAAATAAGCGTTCTATTAACGGGTTATTTGTATATGCTACCGCAACTGGCGGTATCAAAGACTCAACATGCGATACCCAGACGGCATTCCAATTAACATCTAAGATAGGGACAATGTAAAAGTTGGCGATGCCTTTATCGCGTAATGACTTTGAAATCATCAGATAGCGCTCACCAGCAGTAAACGGGTTCTCTAACTCGTGGCTTCTTTGCGCTGATCCGATGCAGATAATTACCTCGTCCGCTTCCGAAGCCATCTCTTCTATTACCGTATGATGTCCGAGGTGGTAGGGCTGAAATCGCCCTATGTACAGCGCTCTCATTTTATCGCTCGCACCATATCTTTTATATGCGCTTACTTCTAACTAAACCTACATATATACATACATGAATGAATGAGGTGATTTGGAATGGCGAAGGCGGTATTATTTTTAGCTACTGGGTTTGAGGATCTAGAAGTTGCGAGCATCATTGATACACTCATGAGGGGAGGAGTAGAAGTAGTAATTGCGGGCCTACAAGCAGGAGCTATTGAAGCCAAGTATAGAATAACTGTGGTTCCGGATGTAACAATTGACGAGATAGAGCTCGAAAAATACGATGCTGTCATTTTACCGGGGGGATATCCCGGCTATGCGAATCTCGGAGCGGATGAAAGAGTTTTAGAGTCGGTCAAAAGAGCATTTGAACTAGGGATCTTCGTGGCTGCTATTTGTGGGGCACCCTCTGTCTTAGCAAAGGCTGGGGTATTAAACGGTAAAAAAGCGACAATTTATCCCGGGATGGAAGCGGAGTTGACCGGGGCGAAGCCCAGCAATGAGCGAGTTGTAGTTGATGGCACTTTTATTACCAGCCAGGGTCCGGGAACAGCGCTAGAATTCGGAGTTAAATTAGTGGAGCTATTAGCAGGTGCGAAGAGAGCGCAAGCGCTTAAAGAAGAACTCGTCGCGAATTATTAGTTATTAAGAGAAAAAAGAGAGGAGGAAACTCAAACCCCTCCTAATTTTGATCCTTACGGCCATGTGCACATCGGTCCTTGCGGCATCGTAGACATA
Source organism: Candidatus Methanophagales archaeon (assembly GCA_003336485.1). Taxonomy (GTDB): domain Archaea; phylum Halobacteriota; class Syntropharchaeia; order Alkanophagales; family Methanospirareceae; genus Methanophaga. The sequence continues at coordinate 23,827 of QENH01000198.1, read as the reverse complement.
ACAGAAGCAAATATTGCTACGATGATGATTACGGGAATGAGTATTGCGATAATCACTGCGAGAACCGCTTTTCCTGTAGCTATCTCGTGTAGCTGCCTCAGGCCAAGGATTTCCACGACAATCATCCATATCTCTGCGATTAGGTTTACAATGGGAATCCAGCCTAATAAACAGTATGGTGTCGCACCATACATCACTGCTTTTATGGTCTGCCCTACGCCCTTTCTGCCGCCAACAATGTATACCCAGAGGTGAAGCCAAAGTCCATCAATGAAAGCACCGATTATTCCTCCGACTAGTACGGCGATAAAAAAGACTACTGCAAGCAACGGTCCCATAGCAGCCAACGAAAGTGTTTCGGGCGGTAGATACTGGCTAAACATCCCCAAAATCAGCGAAAACCCCACTGCCACTATGATTGCAACAAGCACTGCTGGTATCAATAGAATAACAGCGAAGTACTTGAGAGCATCGCCAATTGTGTCTTCCTTAGAGGCGTCGAAAGTTTCCGAAGGACTGAACAAAAATCCCCTTATTCTTTCTCCTATACTCAATACCATTTGTGGTCACTGTCTCTACCGTATATAGATTACAGTATATAAACTTTTCGGTTATGTTGCGCATCGACCATTAATTTCTCTCAGAGTTTTATTATCGCTTGATGCGCTTCACAGCTTCATCCTACCTACGTCCACGTATCTAATCCCATCAGCGACTGTAAACGCGAATATCATCCTCTTCCTTACGCCATGTGCGAGCCTTACTGCCCTTGATAGTTCCGGCAATGTGAAAACATGCTCTTCGGAAAGCACGTGCACTAAAAACAACGAATGCTTCAGTTGCATTGCTTTGTAGACCCGGAAATGAGAGCCGAACTTAAACCCAGTCTTCACCATCTGTCCCTTTTCCATCAAATCCGCGTAAACTGCATATTTATCTGCAAAGTCTGCTTCTATTGTGCTTGCATATTCGATGAACTGTTCAAAGGGTTGAGAGTTGAGAGTTGCAAGTTGAGGCGCTACTTCTATCTCCAGCATACCTTTTCGCATAAGATAAGCCGCTTCGAGAAATGAGAGCAGCAGCCGCTTCTCTTTCGTTAAATTGCCATAAAAATGTGTCCTGTAGAGAGTATCGGCCAAATCGGCATCCCATATGACTACCCGATCGCCGAACAGGCTCGCTTTTACTTTTATTTTTAGCTCTTCTTTTCTCGCTTCCGACTTCTCAAACTTCGCGTCTTTTACTTCATAGTATGTGATGTCGCTTTCTTCATCAACAACAGCAATAATTGGTTCTTTTCGCATGTTACGGGCTAAAACAAGCAGCTCAACTATTTTTTTCAACGATATAGTGTCGCTTTCCAATAAAATTCGGATGAAATATCTCGCGGGCTTCTCTCCGGGCTTAACGCCACGAGGATAAAGCCAAAAATCTACTCCGCCTGGCTGTACTACATAGCCTCGCTCTTTCAAGTCATTGTAAACGAGGTATCTCAATCCGAACTCTGGTGAGATGGCCAATGCACGTTTCAAGAACTCGTCTGGATCTATCTCTGAACCTTCTTCATCTCTTATCGCTATCTTGTCCGTTTCAAGCAGACCCGCGGCTTCTTCGAGCTCTAACTGGCCTCTTCTCCTGCCGTCCCTTTTTGCAACGGCGTCTGCTTCGGACCCCGTTACTATAACCTTTCCGCCTGAAAGTACACCTTGCATCGTTTCTTTGTATTTATTTGTTTAGCTCCTTTTTATTTTCGTAGATAAGGTATAATGTTTTTTTTGCCACCTAGTACACCGAGAGCACAGAGTATTTTCCCTCAGCTCAGTGTGCTATGAGGTCTCTGTGGCTATCCTTTTTAATTGTGGGTTAGCAGCTGCCTCCACACAACCCCGCAAGTCAGGTAAGGGCTTAATTTGGTGCTTGTGATTTGGGATTTTCGCCCTACCTATGTTATACAAATACATTTGGTCTATTTCACGGGTCAGCATCCCAAAAACCGAAAGCTTTATATACTCCCTCACCATAAGGTAACCATATGAAGAAACAAAAACGGGTAATACAAAAAGGTAAGGGTGAAATGGTACCACAAAGGTGGAAGAATAACAATATTAATAAACGTAATGCACGAACAGCCCTACTTTTTATCTGTTTGGTTTTATTTAAGATTTTAGATAGTGCAAGAATGTCTTCAAGAGGTGACAAAAGATGAACGTAAAAGGATCGGTGGTCAAGCTGGACAAGCTGGACAAAGAACTGTTACAGCAATTACAAGACAATTTCCCCGTGGAGAAGAGACCCTGGTCTGATTTGGGGAAGATGCTCGGAATCTCGGAGGAAGAGGTGCTATCGCGCATACAGCAGCTTTCCGCTGAGGGAGTTATCCGTAAACTCCGCACGATCCTCGATGCTAAGAAATTGAACACCTGTTCTTCTACTCTAATGGCGATGAAAGTACCTGAAGATAAGATGGAAGGGGTTGTCAATGTCGTTAATGAATACATGAGCGTGACTCACAACTATCGCCGTGAGCATGACTATAATCTCTGGTTTACCGTGACAACATGCGGTAGTAAAGATTTAGGAAGCACAGTGGAAGAGATAATAAGAAGAACAGGAATTCCGGAGCGCGACATCTTAGACCTCCCTACTACTACTGTGTTTAAGATTGACGTCCGCTTTAAATTTACCAATGGCGGTCTAAAAGCGATGAACGGGAACTCTAATGGTAACTCTAATGGTAACTCTATCCTGAGCAATGCTGATGCAATAAACAAGGCTATTATACACAGCACGCAGGAAAGAATACCTTTGGTGGATGAGCCATTCGCGGAAATAGCAAAGGAGATGGGGATAAGTCAGGACGAAGTGATCGCGCGGTTAAAGGAGCTGATAAGTGTGGGTGTTATCAAGCGACTGGGTATTTCAGTCAATCAACGAAAGATAGGTATCGTGGCTAATGCCGTAGTGGCGTGGAAGGTGCCGCAAGAGCAGGTAAAACGCGTTGGGTCTATGCTGTCCGCATACAGGGAGATAACTCACTGCTATGAACGAGTGACCGTGCCCGGTAAGTGGGAATGCAATTTGTTCACTGTAATTCACAGTTACAATCGAGAATCAGTGGAAGAAACAGCGAGAAAGATGTCGGAAGCCGTTGGCATCTCTCACTATCTGGTCATGTTCAGTAACGAACAATTTAAACGGACCAGTGTTATGCACCCATACTAAACATCATGCCGCCGGTAGGGACACCACGGCTCTTCGGCTAAAAAGTCGCCTTTTAATTCCGTTGGCTCTTGCAAACCGCCGCAGACATCTACGAAACTCGTCAACCCGTATGCTCGTGCGCGACACCCGCCACAAATAGCGCGATATTCGCAAGTTCTGCACTTGCCTTTTAAGTTGTCTAAGTTACGAAGCGCTTTTAGTACCGGCGAATGGTACCATATATCGCGAAAATGCGTCTCTCGAATATTGCCAAGTTTTATCGGCAGATATGGGCATGGTGTGACTTCGCCTGTGGGATATATGCGGCAATAAGCGAGCCCCGCAATACAGCCTCGCTTCCACTTCTCCAGACTCAATCCCTTTTGCGATGCAATACGCATAAATTGAGGTGCGCAAACGGGTCTAATATCTAGTTTATATTTGCCGTCTGCAATCTTATCGAGGGTCTCATCAAGCATCTGCTCATACATGTCCGCGGATATATCCTCTATCGCTTTTCCCCTGCCGGTAGGCACGAGGAAGAATAGGTGAAACGAGCTTGCGCCATGCTCTTCTGCAAGTGCCATTATATCATCAATTTCAGCATAGTTCTGCTGTGTCACTGTTGTATTCACCTGAACGGTTATATCGTTTTCTATGCACGCATCGATACCTGCAAGTGCATCTAGCCAGGAACCTTTAACACCACGAAACGCATCATGCCGCTCGGAAACAGAGGAATCAATACTGATAGCAACAGCCGTTACACCGCTGGACTTCAATTCCTTCGCAACAGAATCTGTTATGAGTGTTCCATTAGTGCCCATACCAACGGTCAAGCCCTTTTCTTTTGCGTAACGGGCGAGTTCAAAGACATCAGCGCGTAGCAGTGGCTCGCCACCACTCAGTATGAGGATGGGTTTGCTTACTTCTGCTATCTGGTCTATCAACATCTTCCCTTCTTCCGTGCTCAACTCCCCTTTTCCCGCCCTTTCTTCTGCGTCTATATAGCAGTGTGGACAGCGCAGATTACATGCGAAGGTCATGTTCCAGGAGATCAGCCGCAGTTGCGGCTGTTCTTGTTTCTTTTCTTTGGCCATAGGGAAACTTTCTTTGTATACCTTTATGCTTTTGTATAGTTAAAGCAGGCTGTGCTATAGTGCATATATATATGTCGATAGCATATGTTTTTATAGGGTGTTGACTTATTGATATTGATACAAAAAGAGGACAAGAGACAGGACAAAAGCGTATTTCCTGTACGTTTTCACTATAATCGGTACGGTAGCGGCGATGGATAACTATCTCCTTCTGACGAGCGGGCAGGTATGGATAGAACTCCACGTTGTAGCCGGGATATATAAATATAAAAGTCTATAATTTATATAACGGTATGCCTAAATAAGGTAACATATAAAAATGTTGTCCCTCGGAGTTACCCTTTTGGGTAACAAATCGAAACAAATCGAAAAGTAGTTATATAGTAACCTACAACGGTTACTATAAGGAGAAAAGAAAAGTAACCTCAGATGGTTACTATAAAAAGGTGAAACAAAAAGGGGGTGAAAAGAAAAAAAATGAACAGCAGTAAGTTGGTTCTTGTGGCTATAGCGATTGTAGCCGTTGGGTTATTCGCTCTTCCGAGCAGTGTGTCACTCTTCAGCGGGCAGCACACTTGGTATGATCTGGGTGTGACGGCGGGTAGTGATGTCCCTTGTGAGAAGTGTCATGCCGATATACAGGATGAAATGATATCGGCTGGCAATGGTGTCCACGAATCATTAGCTGGGCCGGGATGCGACTGCCATCGGGTTAACGGAACTGGTGTTGCAAAAGGTGGTTACGGCGGTAATGCGCCAGTGCCGGGTACCACATCTCACGCTGCGGAAACTATAGCATGTATGATCTGTCATGAAGATGGCAAGCAGCCAGCGTATCCTTTCGCAGGGGGATTCAGTCAGACCGCGATTGAGGAATCAGCAGGCACCACCACACCCTACAATTACAGTTATCCCGATGGCTCTGGAGGTGAGCATGCGGCTCACAATCAGTTCATTGGGCAGGCAATACACGATGACTTGATGGAGGATTCGAACGAAGCATGTATCGCATGTCACACGAGGGTCGGTGTGTGTATTACGTGGACGAAGAATGAGATTATGGACTTCCAGGCACATGAGGACGATCAAGGAGACTGGACGGTTAGCGACTTCAAAGCGACGGGTAGTAACGTAACGGTGGTAAATTCTCCGAATGAATGGACATAAACCACAACCAACTCTTTTTCTTTTTTATTTTTTGTATTGATGGCAAATAGGGGGGGCAAAGATATGAAAAGTAGAGGGTTAGCATTACTTGTAGTTGCGATAGATGCAATCGGTATATTCGCACTGCCGAGTTCGGTTTCGCTCTTCAGCGGGCAGCATACGTGGTATGACCTTAGTAACTCAGTTGGTGGCACATCAGGAGTAAATAACGTGCCATGCGAGAAGTGTCATGCGGAGTGGGGCCAACACCTGGCCAGGAGGCGCATGCTGCATCTTCAGTTGAGTACATGACGCATGTGAGTACGGCAAATGCATGGACCAACCCTTAGTATTTTATTTTATAGTGCCCCTCCCTTTTCTTTTAATTGGTTGATTGATCGAAATAAAGCGAGCTAAATTGCCGGAGAAGGTAAGAAGAAATGCAAGGAAGTAAAATAGCTCTGATGCTGGTAGCAGTAGTAGCAATAGGTATCTTCGCTCTTCCGAGCACGATGTCCGTGTTCAGTGGGCAGCATACCTGGTATGACATTTCGGGCGGTGATGTACCGTGTGTTAAGTGTCATGCCGATAAATATGAAGAGCTTTCTATGACTGAGGTCCACTCGTCATTTGCACGTGGAGATGCGAGTGGGGCGTGTTATGTCTGTCATAGGGCAGATCTGGACATATCATATGCGAATGCTGGCGACGGTAGGGCAACTCCCGGTGGAAACTCACATGCGGCCTCTACAATTGCGTGTATGGCGTGTCATGAGTACGAAGCACATGTACGAGACAATAATCAAGGTCCATTTGCCGGTGGATTTGAACAGCCCTATGGCTCGCCGTTTACGTATACTGGTGAAGTCAGCATTGACAGTGGTAGTCCGCAAAAAGGTAGCGTCGGGCCTCCGCAAAAAGGTAGCGTCGGGACTCCGCAAGAAGAGAATATTATTAGCGATGGTGATCATGCAGTACATAACGCATACGTCCAGAGTGCGGTAGACAGTGATTTGATGGTAGATTCAAACGAGGCATGCATTGCATGTCACACAGCCATTCCAATGGAAATAGACTGGAGTCGCGCGTATGCGATGCGCTCGCAATCGGTCGTTGACAGTTTAGGCGATTGGACTGTTGAACAGCTCGGGGCAATAGGCACTTCTAGTGTAACTACCTACAGTGACGGGTACGGCGATGATGCGAGCACTACCAAGCCGTATGTAGACTATGATATGACACAGTCAGTACCGTCGAGAGGGGGTGGTGGTGTCGATTGGTTGCAGCCACCGTGAAGCCAATCCTGATTCCGGAGCTCGAGAGGTTGTGGCGGTTCGTACAGGGAACAGGAAAATTATTTATAACTGTAATGCAATAGATAAATTAAGAACGAGGGAACAATGGAGCCATTTATAGAAGCTGTGATAGCAGTTATTGTGGTTAGCGCATTCATAGCAGGGATCTTTTACGTTTTTTATTTGGCTGCGGTTAAGGGATCCAAATCGCCACTACGTTTGTATAACCGTTTTGAGAACGGCTACCGCAAGCATTCGCGTAATAAAAGGGTAAGAGAAAAGATGACCGAATACCGGACCTTTTCGGGCGTTAGGCAGGCATCTTTTTTGCGCTCCGCCATACCATTCACCTTGTTTATCGCTGTTATACTCATTCTTCTATTCAAGCTTGTATTCTTCACTGCTATTGTCTCGAATAGTATGCAACCTACGTTCAAAAAAGGGGACCTTGTACTCATGCAAAAAATAGCCACCGCGCCCGAGGAAGGAGACATAATCATGTTTGAGCACAAGGATATTATGCTCCCCGTTACGCATAGGGCTATCGCCGTAACTGATGCAGGCTCAAAGACGATGGGGGATGCGAGAGGGGTAACAGATCCTTGGCTTGTGCAAAACGAAGCGATCATGGCTAAAGCAGTGCAGATAGATGGCAAACCCCTAGTACTGGAAGATGTTGGCAATTATTTCATTCTGGAGACAAGCGAAATGGGCTATGACCCCCAATATGGGTCGGAATATACGTTTATGAAGAATATCTTTTCTATGTTGCGCTTGTATGGGTATGTGGTGTGCGTTATTGCAATCTTGGGATATGTGTTACTGTCATTAACTGAGATGAAGAGGAGGGGAAATGTACAACTATAAGCGGATGCTTCTGTTTATTGGTCTCATAGCCGCAATTATCGCTGCCATGCCGAACACAATATCCTTGTTCGGTGGAGACCATACAATGCCGCGTGAGGTCGATTGCAATCGGTGTCATGAACCGTCCGAAGAGGCTTTATCCTCTTTGGGCATGTACCCTGGTGATGAATCATGTGCTACTTGTCATCGCTGTAATCTGGCCAATTACACAGAGCTAAGAGCAAATGGCACGGGTGCATGTACAGAATGCCATGAAATTGGCCTTGGATGTCCACGTGCAGAAGGATTCACAAAAAATATACAAAATGACTGATGATATGCCACAAACCAGGGCCAGAATATCGATCGCGGAAAAAATAGGCTTGGGTATTACAATATTCATAGCGATATTTCTCATTGGCTATGCCATTTTCTCTTTGCTAATAGACCTACTAATTTTGAATTTCGATTGGATCGCAATTGCAATCGATTTATTATCGCTCGCTATTGGGGTCGCACTGGGCTATTTCGCCATTCGCATATACAAGAAATCGGTATATTACGAGGGATTGGTGAATTCCGCGTTTGACGAGGGCATATATGCGCGATTGGAACCGGTACTGAGAAAAGTCGCGGAGACGCACGTTGAAATGGGCGGTTTAGAAAATCGCTTAAATGTAATTGATCGTAAAGTTCAAACAGTCATAGACGAGCAGGTGAAATCGGAACCACAATTAGAATTAGAAAAGGCGATTGCTCCTGGAACATCTATGGGTTTTATAATAAAAACCATCTTCTTAGCCATAATCACGATGTCTGGTTTCCTGTTCATGATATATACATCAATAGGATATGCGCATTTTGCTACACTTATCTTTTTTATATTCTGGTGGTTGCTCATATCTTATGAATTCGAACTCGTTCATAACTCTACTGCATGGGTGATGGCCTTTGTCCCTATTCTTCTTATCCCCGTTAGCTTTATGGTACTTAGTACCCACGTAGACCCAAACAATTTGGTCGCTCTTTTTTATCTCTGCCTCGCGTTATATGTGTTCTTATACTTCTGTTGGGCAGTATATGAGACAAAAGGGACGCTGCCTTTTAGCCTCAACCTTAATAGATATTTGAAGCAGAAGTGAAAAAGCGAAAAGCTTTTAAATAGATGTATCACTATACAAATACAACGGAAAAATGAACAGAAAATTAGTTTGTGCTGTTATTGCTATGGTAGTGGTAATAGGTGTAATTGCGGGCTGTGCTGAGAAGCCAGCGTCGGAAGAGCCGGTAGAGGTAAAACCGACTGTGGCACCAACCGCACCGCCGACTGTGGCACCAACCGCGCCGCCGAGTATGCAACCGACAACAAGTTGTGAGATGTGTCATAAGACGGAATCGTCAGCTGACTTGAACGCCCACGTAACGGGCGGGCAATTGGTCAATGGTAAGCCAGGCTGTTTCGGCTACTGGGGCTGTCATGGCGTGGATAATGGTACCGTACATACGGTCCATCCACCAGGTGAAGTTGGATGCGCAGCATGTCATGGCACGGAGACACCTACGATTCCACCGAAAGGTGCAGGCGGGACAACATGTGAGCTATGCCACGGCTATCCAAAGCCATTAGAGCCAAGCGAAGGAAACCTCGTCTGGATACACTTGGATAGGGGCAAGGCTTGCACAGTTTGTCATGTCGGTGAGATCTCAGAGATACATGGGCTGGAATAAAACAGCCCTTTTTTTTTCTTTTTTGGCGGCACTGTCAAATTTTTCAGTGAAATTACTACATCTTCAAGTTTTACCGCAGAGTGCGCCGAGAACGTAGTGGCATCAGAAAACCCAAGCGTGGTGAAACGCTCTTGTCTTAAACTATGCACCCTCTGCGATCTCCGCGTTGATAACTCGCAGACTAAGGCGGCGGTGATTACTCGCCTCTCCTCGTCTTAGAACGGTACATGGCGTGAAAGTTACCCTTCATACTGCTCAAGCATTTTATAACTCTTTTTGTATCGGGCAGCAGTTCTTAACTGCTTTTGTAATTCAGGTTTGCATCCGATCATACAATGAAACACCATTCGGTAAGTCGGCACCCTTTCGAGTCAGGGCAAATTTTGAACCCATATACTCCTCATTACAAGATGTCATCCGCTTTTTATCGATCCCTCTACCCTATATGTCATCGTTTACCCTTACGAGGTCCATATCTGGAGATTTCGAGAGCATATGCCAAGTTCTATATATTGCAGATATCTATGAACGCCTTAGAAGGCATCTGTAAGCCGAGAATCGTATGTCAATTCTACATAACGTCCCAGCAGCCGTTATGGCCTAATTCTGCACCTTTTGGTCTAAGCGTATCAACCCAATTTCGCTTATCGTAATTTACGACTCTTACAATGGTTCGCATTACACTCTTCCTAGCGTTCTTATCCTAGCTAGTAGTTGATCTGAACGGGGTTCTCGGATTTTTCCACGTTGCCCTGCGAGCTTACCTTGCAAGCGTTACCCTTGGCGTGTTCCGCAGTAGGATTACCCCGAATGGATGGCGTAGCCACAAAGCAATCTGCGATGTAACTTCTTGTCAGCAAATTGGTCTTTTAGGCTGTGCCTTTTCTAACGAACGAACGAACGAACGATAGAAAAGGTCAAGCGATTTAGAGCGAAAGTGCACCAGGGCTATTACGGATATGGCACTTGCTGTGATAAAAGCGATACTACCGGCAGGTAAACGAGGGCTAGGGCACCACCTGCTTCCGGCATCTTCGGCGCTGAGAACGAATAAGAGGGTTTCACTCTTTCTTCTTCTCCGTAACGTGCCTCAACGAAAAGTTGTTTTACCATGTTCGTACCAGGGATAGTAACTTTGTATTGTCCTGGAATGTCCTTTTTTACCTGATAAAAGAGTGTCTTCGATCTCTGATAGCCTAAAGTGACTGATTCCTCAAATTCTATCACATCATTTAAGGCCAGAGCCATCTTTTCTGTACCCCTCATCCCGCCATTCTTTACTGTCACAGATATTGAGACTGTTTCATTGGGCTTGACCGTAGATTTACTCATACGGAAATCAGTTACCGTGAATTCAGATTTCGGTGATAATTTCTGTTCTCGCTCTTTAGTCCCTTCTGTCTCTTCTTCGCGAACCACGAAAAATTTGAGGTATGTTATTTCCATTATCGAATCCTCAAAATCTTTTAGCACTCCTAGTTCCTCCAGTCGCTCTTCATTGCCGCCACACACATTTGCATATAGGGCCACTACGTCTTCAAACTCAACATTATAATAGTACTTATACTGACTTTGATCATTAGCATAGCGCCCATCGTCGAGGATATCATGGTAAGGATCACTCTGACGTTGATCATAGCCATAGCGCTCATCATCGAGGCTATCCAGTATCTTATTGAGGTCGCGTGGCGACAGCAATTTCCGATCTAATTTGTTTATTGTCGACTTGTCGAGGCGATTATACGCAGCTATCTTAATTCTATGCTCGCCATACGCCATCCACGATGGAATATCCACTGTGTACTCTACATACACGGTGTCATTGCAATCCCTACGTCTCACATACATACGGTCAATTAAATTTACCTCCCTCATGGTGGAATCTGTAATGATAAAGACGAAATCAACGAGGACAAAATCCTCATAATTTACGCCACGCATTTCCGTGTACACCTTGAGTGTACTCCCACGTGTGAATGTATTACCCGTGGGCTCGTAATCATACAAATCGCGGACGTTGGAAACTATGACCGCCTTCTCCGCACTTGCGACATTGACGGCGGAAAAGCTGGCTAACAGCAATAGCGCCAAAATAGCTAATATGCTTCTTTTCCATCCCCTCATTTCTTCGTCCTTATGCTCTCCTTCAATACACACTTAAAATTTATGCTTTTCTCTTCTAATATAATAAATAAAATACATTTTTACTTCTAATAAAGCTATATAGGATTAGAACAGGGAAAGAAGAACTAAAAGATGAAACTATTTGCATTGCTAGTCGTGGTAATCTTTGTAACAGTTGGATTCATTGGTATGGGTGGAGGGGAAGAGGTAATTCCGCCAAATCCTACGGGATTCATAGGGGATTGGCATCCCGCGCCCGAGTGCGGACAGTGTCACGTCTCGCTTCTCTCAAAAGAGGCGTTACTTGCAAAGCTTGGATCTTGCAACTGTCATCGAGAGGAATATACTTCTGCGGGTCTGATAGACGGGGATAAGATCAGAAAGAACGCACATGGTAGCATGGTCTGTATTGATTGCCACGTAGGGAGCGGAATAGCAACCAGTGGAGGTGAACTCCTCTGTGATGATCTCCATAGGCTTCATAGTCCTGTTGATTGCCAGGCATGCCATGATGAAGGGGTGAACATTTTGATACCGGCAAGTGGAACTTGCAATCTCTGTCATCTCGGCGATGCGCATGCAGTTCATGGTAATAATACGGGCAATTTATGCGTTTCCTGTCACGGCTCGTTTGGAATAGAATATAAGGCGAAGGGGTATCTATTAATAGATGGTGTCCCGGTGGAGCAGGAGGCAGAAGAAATGACTTATCCTACTATAACGAATATATTTAAAGCTATTTTAAACTTGATAAAGGGGCCGGAAGACGGAGGTGCGCAATGAAGAAGAGTATTGTTATTGTGGTTTTTGTAGCGGTTCTAATTTTCTTAGGGCTTCTCGCGATTTCGTTTCTGAACGTCGAGAAAGTACCAATTCTAAACGTTCAGGCTGAAGTGACGGTGACTGATGGCAAGCCAGCAATAGAAATCGTCCAGATAGATCGAGAAGATGTGTATCCCTTGCAGAGCCCGCGGGGCGGTCCCGATACTGGTTTTCCGGGTGTCGATGCTGTTGCAATAATCAACAGTTCAAAAATGAGCTACTGGCCGGCAAAGGATTATCATGGGAATGGCACCTATGATTTGGTCATCGGCTTTTATCAAAATGCTCTACCAAAAGAGGGCGACCTAGTAAAGGTGGTTGTAAAGGTAGTGGATGTGCGGGGGCGTACCTTGGCAACAGCTAAAGAAGTCATGTTATGGGAGTAAAAAATGGAAATAGCAGAACTCCTCATATCTTTCGCTTTGATCTTCCCCTGGCTCGTGCTCTCGGCATGCATCTTCCTGGTTCTTGATTTTATTATGTTGTTAAAGGCGAGGGGGAAGAAGATTTCGGAACTTGCATTTATCGTCTTTTCCATCGCTTGCGTGATCGTAGCAGCCGCATATATCTTGCTCACGCAATCATTCGTGAGTGACATCTTTTCGTTGAAAGAGGTTTACACGTATAGCTCATCCGGCTTGACCCTACCGTATAAAGTGGGCGGCCCGTGGATTGGGAGTAGCGGGTCAATGCTATTTGTAACTTTCTTCTTAGTGCTCGTATATTTCGTGTTCCGGTTTAAAGGATTAGGAAAAGAAAGTGCGTCTCGCACCACCACATACAAAATACTGGACCTCTTCCTCATCTTCCTCCTTCTCGTTACATTGCTTCAGAGCCCTTTTGAGTGCCTACCTATAGCGCCTCCGGACGGTGCAGGGCTTAATCCACTGTTGCAAACGTTTTGGGTGCTTGTGCATCCACCTGTGGTCTTTTTAGGTTATGTATTTGTCTTCTTCGCTTTCGCACTGACGCTGGCGGGCATGATAACAGGCGAGAAGGAAGAACTAAAAGCGCCCTTAAAATGTTCCCTCTATGCGGCATGGCTGTTCTTAGCACTTGGGATTGCGCTCGGCGGGTGGTGGTCATACGAAGTTCTCGGCTGGGGCGGCTATTGGGCTTGGGACCCGGTGGAGACGGCATCGTTACTGCCCTGGTTCGCTCTTACTGCATATTTCCACTTGCCGCATAAGAGCAAAGATATGGCGAAGGAATTCACGCTTATGGTTTCGTTTGTTATGATCATATTTGCAACTGCTCTAACTCGGGGCGGGTTGTTGGAGTCGGTACATGCGTTTGGTAAATCTCCTGTCGGGCCTGCACTTCTGGGCTTTGGGTTTTGTGTTCTACTATTCTTCGTCTATCTTGCGATAAGAGCGAAAAAACCGCTTTATTCTTTCGATATTGACTCTTCTTCGCTTTACTCTGTATCTGTCTTTGTCGCTTACTGGTCGCTGATGTTTTTGTTGATTATATGCTTCTTCGGCGATGCCGCGCCAATATTAGGCGGCCTTTTCAGTGAAAACACCATGAGCGTTACAGGTGTAGAATTTTATAACAGATGGTGCTACCCCTTTACGCTCGCTTTTGTAGCTGCTTTATTGGGTTGCAACGTCGCCCTGAAATTAGAGCGATTTCTTATGCTAATCGTGGCGGTACTGGGTATCGGGCTAGTTTTAGCATTGCTCGGTGGGCCAACGCCGAATCCACTGACGAATTTCGGGCTCCCGCTTCTTTTAGTAGCGGGATTTGCTATCGCTTATAATTTCGCTAAGGTAATCAAAAAGCGTAACTCATTGCATTTATGGGGCAAAACTCTTGTTCATCTCGCAGTCATCATCATGCTATTAGGTGTTTTTTTCAGTGCAGTTGATGCTGCCAAGAACCCAAGAAGCTTTGTCGCAACGCCAAATTCCACTAAAGATATTTTAGGGACGCAAATAGAATTCGGGAATTTTACCATCTATACCGGCATGGGGCGCGTTTACTATCCTCAGCATGTTTTCGTAGGTCCGGAATACTCAGCGCTAAAAATGGATGTTAAGATTAAAGAAGGCGGGGATATACATCAAGGCGCTCTCTGGATGTATCACTATGCAAATCATGGTGTCGTGTCAGAGCCGTTAATCATCTCCACTGCTGCTGGTGATATATATGCATCCATGCACCCCACCACATCCAGCCATAATGCATCTTTTTATGCTATTATGGGCGTGGAAGTCCAGCCGGAAGATTTTGTCGTCCAGGTAAAGAAAATCCCCCTGATATGGCTTCTCTGGTTCGGAATAGTCTTAATGACCATTGGGATGGTTGTACTGCTAGTAGGAGAACTAAAAAGGAAAAAATAAAAACCAGAGAACGTACTAATTAATTTATTTGTGTTTCTCCGGTGGATGACAGACATTACAGGTTTCTTCCTTAACGTCTACATCGTGGTCGTCGTGACATGCCACACACTCGTATCCCGCATAACTGGGGCTCTCGTAGGCGATGTACTCACCTACGCTATGTGTCGTGTGCTTGATTGTAGTATGGCATTTAAAGCACGAGATAGTGGGGTCCGCGATTTCTTCTGACGGTATTTTCTGCTCACTATGACACTCCATGCAATGTTCCACTTTTGGAGATGCCGGTGGCTTTTCTTCTATGTGATGTGCCATCGCCGCAAGAGCTTCCTTTGTGTCGCGTCCCTCCATCATCGCTTCAGCCATCGTTTCCGCATGATGCGTGGCATGCCCTATGTACATGAACATTTCTATCCCATGCGGGTGATGGCAATCGTGACAATCTTCTATGTGATTATGCACTGAATTTTGATGGGAGACCAAAAAATACTCCATCTCATGACAGTTAGAAGCACAGCTCTCCGGCTTTTCCATCTCTTCCATCATTGCAGGCATTATAACCACCGCACCAATCGCCGCACCGATGATGACACCGAGAGTAACCACTACGACCAATCCAATAATCACCTTCTCACCAAGTTCCATATTCACTCCTCCTAATTGTACTTTCCACTTCCATTTACTTTATACACTATATGGCCACTCCAAAAGGAGCTATTCTCACTTTAGCAAGGGGGACATATAAACTTTTCGCTTTTTTTCAACAACGCGAAAGAAAAATCAGAAAGCTTTATATATGTGGGTCTATCTTTAGAGAAATGGTGATATTTAATGGAACTCGTAAAAAGAATACGCGGATTCGCGTTTAATCCGTCACAGGAATTCGCGGCTGCAAAGAAGGATACGCTTATGGATGCATTCAAGTATTATATCCTTTTGCTGGCTGTGCTAGCGGCAATACTCGCGATTGTAGTGGCAGTAGCGATGTCTGTAGTGGAATCTATGGTTGAATTGCCGATGTTAGGGGGATTAGCTTTTCTGCTCGGTGCAGTGACTTTTGTGGATATACTAATCATAGGATTCTTCGCCGCGCTCTACGTCATAGTAGGACTTCATATTTGGGTGTACCTGTTTGGCGGTAGAAAGGGGTTAAAGGAGACTGCAAAAGCGGTTACGTATGGTGCAACGCCATGCTTGATATTAGGTTGGATTCCTGTAGCGAACGTCATCATCGGCCCGATATGGTCGGTTCTAGTGATAATCAACGGCGTGATGGAGCTTCAAGAGCTATCGCCTGGAACGGCTGTTCTCGCTATAATCACTGCGATCTTAGTGCCCGTGATAGTAATTGTTGCAGTCCTTGCTGCGCTTGCTGTCCCTATGATGCCATAAACTAAACTAATTTAAATCCGATCAGAGCTTAACTTTGAGCTCTTCCTTTAGCGTCTTGAGTACAAGCTCTGAATCTACCCGTTCCACACCTGCGAGCTCTTTTAATTTCTCTATAATAGAGCCGCATTTGCCATGTCCTATGCACTTTGAGATGACTAGTAGGTCAAAATCACCAGTTACATGGTGAACACAACAACTCGCTTCTATCTTCGCCATCTCTTTTCCAACCTCTTCGATACTATGTTCCTGCTTGATTTTTATCTTGGAGATTAGCGTAACCATGCCGATCTCAGAGGTATTAAGAGTAGTAGTATAGCCGCAAATAACGCCTTTTTCCGTTAGCTTTTTCACTCTATCACTTACAGTGGCAGTGCTTACGCCTATCCTCTGTGCAATCTTAGTGAAAGATTTACGAGAATCCAACTGCAGTTCCTCCAATATCCTCTTATCTAAATTATCCATGCGGTCCTCCTTTAATTAATCTACGCGACAATGATTCCTATAATATATGGGCGTGCATAAATAGTTTTAATAGATCTATGTGGAATTCTAAATTAATGGGTGAAATATGCTACTACCTCCGTTTTTGCAACAGAATCAATCATGACGAAACCGTATCGTTCGAACTGAACCACGTTTCCTAGTTCTGACGCGATCAACGGCTCGCCTATGCCTTCGTCTATCCCTTCTGGTCTCTTTACTCGGACTTTTATATTAGGTGTGGGCGCCCATTGGATAACCGGTACTTCGGGTTCAGACTCTATAACCCTGGCCTGTAAAGGGTTAACGGACTCTATGTCCACAGTGCAGAGGTATTTCAGCCGCAATTTTTTTTGACCCGCTTCTATATTCACGAAATCATCGCCACTTATGTAAACAGTATCGCCGGTTCTTATCTCCCGATATTCCGCTCTAGACGGGTGTTTCAAAGCCTTAGCTACGAAGGAATTGCCATCCTTTAGCTTCATTGCTTTCGGGTTACGCACAAAGAAATATCGCGATGCGTGTGCATCAACGGCTTTCCTGTTCTCCGCGTACAAGTTCTTCATACTCACCGCTATGTCCGTTTGTGTAACGCCAATAGAGATAAAGAACTTACGAATCGCTTCTGACCGAAACCCTCTTCTGCGTAGTGATTTTAGCGTTGGGAGCTGCGGATCGTCCCAGCCGTCATACTCGCCGCTTTCTATTCGCTTCCTTAGCTCGGACGTGCTGAATTTACCGAATTCTTGCATCTTTATCCTACCCCAGTGTATTGTTCTTGGATATTGCCAGCCGAGATAATCATATAAAAACTGCTGTCGCAGTCCCGATTTCATCAGGTCCTTGCCCCTTATTATGTGCGTTACACCGAGCAGATGATCTTCTATTGCGGATTCGAAATCCAATGTTGGCCATACCACATATCTGCTGCCAACCCTAGGATGATCTTTTTTTAATATCCGAAATGCAACCCAATCTTTTAAGGCCGGGTCAGCACTTGCCATGTCTGTTTTTATCCTCAGAACCGCTTCCTTCTCTTCATAATCGCCCGTTAGCATCTTCTCCCAATTGCCCAGATTCTCCATAACGCTAACAGCTCTGTGAGGGCATGGTTCTTCTCGCTCTTTGTAGATCTTGAAAGCATCAGAAGTGCAAAAGCAGACATAAGCAGCGCTCTTTTTTAGCAGCTCCTCTGCATATTTGTAATATATATCTATACGATCAGATGCCACTACCACTTCGTCGGGTTCTGCATCCAGCCATGCGCAGTCTTCAAGGTACCAGTCATAAGCATCTAATAACGGGCGCTTTACTACAGGATCTGTATCATCAAACCGTAGAATGAATTTGCCTTTATACAGTTTCGCATATTCTGAATTTACTATTATGCCGCGGACACTGCCAAGCGTAGCAGCGCCGTTTGGATTGGGTGCGAATCGCATCACAACTCTTTCGCCTTCTGTAAGTTGCAGGTCCGGTAGTCTAACTTCCTGTTTCGCTTTCGCTTTTGGCTCTGCCACCAATTCCGGCGCGAGTTTAGTTAATTCCGCTATTCGATCATCCTTGCTCATTGATTCTATACGCTCTATCTCTTCTTTTACCTGTGCATACACCTGTTTCGCATCCTTTCTCAATTCAGGATTCTCTCCTAGGATCTTCTTCAGCACGGCATCTACCTTCGGCGGTTTCTCATATCTTACGGCATTCTGCAGGGCGGATTTCCTTATCTCTGTTACTGTCTCTTCCATTGTGCTCTACTGATCTTTTATATTTTAATAATAAAAGCGGTTACTTACGTATCCGCTCAAAATTTAGTAGAATTCTAAAGAGTGTGAATTTCATAAATAAAAATTTGAGCCGCATTATGCGGCTCAGCATTAAAATATTTTAGCCTATCATCGTATATCGTTTGCAGTTGTTCCCTTCGTCACTCTCGTCTACTTGAGTAGCAATATCTGCACATACTTTTATCTCCGCCTGTTCTCAGTTTTTGCAATCCCAGACATAATTGAAAGATTTGGCGATGACCGAAGCGCCGGGTGCGAATGCACTAACAGGATCTTTCTTTATATAGTTACCATTGATGTACAATCCCGTATGGCTCGGACCTGATGCTGCGTTTCCATGGTTCTTTATGGTGTAATATATGTTCAACGGTTCATCGACTACACCAATGCCTGTTATCTGAGTGATCTCCAGATCTGGCTTTTCGCTCTCTCCTATATCGTCACATGGCACAAAGACAATTGCTCTGTCCTCAGCATAAACTTCCACCCCTGTCTTCTCACAGACTGCTTTTACCCGCTGTACATTTTCATTTTTGCCACAGTTGACTACGCGTGCCTTGTAGTTTATTGTTATTGTCTCACAAGGATTGAGCGGACCTTTAAAGAACCATTTCAGCTCTTTATTATTTGTCACTTCCGGCTCGTTCTGATTTATGTTAGTCTGTACATTACCGGCGTAATCCAAGCACACCGGCAATACGTCTGTAACTGTTGAAAACGCAACCAGAGGCTTTCGGGCTTCTGCATCTATCACATCCGCGGCATCAAGACCAAGATCGAGCTGCGTTTGGAATGCCACCAACAGTTCCCGGTTACGTGCGAACACGGTGCAGTCAGAACAAAGCAGGTCACCATCAGAGATGATCGGATTGCCATCTGGAGGCTCAGGACCGTGAGTTACGAAATCCTCTTCGGTAGAGAAGAATTTTTTTCGGGCACCACAAGAAAACTCGAACTTCTTGGCGGCACGCCACTCACATACTTTTCCGTACACTGTTACATCCACCACTTCCGGCGATCCACTACATACCGGGTCGATTACTGCTCAATATGCCTGCGTACTAGTGTCGTGTCAACTCTATAAGGTCGTAAGTTATATAACGTATGTTCTTCATAATTAATCTAGGAGGCTTGAATATGAAGAAATATATCGTGGCACTTGCTAAAGATGAGCGCGAAACTATTTGCGCACTTACATCCAAAGGTAAACATAAATCACAGAAAATCATAAACGCTCTGATTCTACTCGGGTGCGATGAGAGAGAGTATCAAAAGAAACGATTTGTCATGGAAGGTATCGAGGTTGCCCTTAACGGGAGAAAGGGAAGTCGTATCTACGCTAAAAAAGTGGATGGCGATTTTGAAGCCCATTTAGTTGCAGTGAGTTGCACTGAGCCACCTGAAGGCTTTGCAAGATGGTCCTTGAGGTTGTTAGCCGACAGGGTTGTTGAGCTGGATTATATTGATAGCATTTCCCATGAAACGGTACGCCATATCCTAAAAAAACGAAATCACGCCCTGGCAACGAAAAGGAGGGGTAATTCCTCCAGAGCAAAACGGTAATTTTGTTGCGAATATGGAAATAGTGTTGGATGTTTTCAAGCGTCCGTTTGATCCACTATATCTCGTTGTATGTATGGACGAATCACCGAAAGAAAAACCAAACGGGACTGGGCTTATTTTCTGGAAGAGCTCGCAGATCAATACGAAAGAGCGCAAAAAATAACGCTGCTGATGGATAATCTGAACACACACGTCCCCAGATCGCTCTATGAAACGTTTCAGCCGGATAAGGCAAAGGCAATATTGGACAGATTTGAATTTGTGTACACCCCGAAGCATGGGAGCTGGTTGAATATGGCAGAGATGGAGTTAAATGTACTCTCAGGGCAGTGTTTAAAAAGGAGAATCGATGACATTGCGGTTGTAAGGAGAGAGGTACTGGCATGGCAGAAATTCAGAAACAACAAAAGTGCGAAAGTTAATTGGCAATTCACAGCCGAGGATGCACGGATAAAGTTATCTCGACTTTATCCGACACTTGAAGGTTGACACGACACTATTGCAAATTGTCTTTTCATTTTTTCATATCACCTCATATAATTTTATAACAACTGAAAGTCGCATATAAGTGTAATGCTTCAGGAGGGTTAAACCTTTCAGTGCTTCTTATATGTGCTTTTATCTCGCCTAAGGCGCATAAACTGTTTCTTATACTTTCATAACGTTCCTAACATTGTCCGATTAACTGCAGAGTTCACAGAGCGCGCGGAGTCATTTACGAAACATTCGTAATTCATAATATGACAGAAAAAAATCGAGTGAAGTGGAAGCAAGCGGGAAGTTTACCGGCAATTCAAAGCGATGGTCCGAATTGGGTTTTTACCGGTATTTCGCGCGTTGGATGCGTCCCTTCCGTGGAGGTAAAAGTAAAGATGTTCCGGGAGACGCCTGCGGGATAACCCGCTACCTAAAAAGGGGGGTTTTAAAATGACACAAACTATCAATCTGAAAGAACTCGAGAAGAATGCATGGACATCTACATTTCAAGATGGGATTGTTGATATCGGATTAGGCCTCATATTAGTTGTGACAACAATTACCGATGACTCCTGTGATAGTCGGAGCGATAGTATTCTTTATCCCCTGTTCAATTGCATACTTTTTAAACTGGGACCGGATGTATCTATGCTGTCTTGTTTACGTTATCCTTTGCACTTAATGAGATAACAATAGCAAATACAGGAGTCATTGCAAGTGGCGCATATGCATGGCGGATTTCAGGAATAATAATGATTGTGATTGGGGTTGTGTATTTGGTCAGATTCCTGAAGAAATATCCGCTGCCTGTGAAGGGGGTGTATGTACCATGACAGCACAAATTGATCTGAACAAGATCGAGCAAAAAGCATACCGGGATTCACAGCAGGATGGCTTGATGGAACTCATGATGGGACTAATCCTCATGGCATTTGGTGGCTTTTTCTATTCCACCATTTTTGTCTTCTATATATTGTTAATTTTATTTTCTGGCAGGATTGTGGAGTCTATTCGAAAACGGTACACATATCCCCGGATCGGGTTTGTCAAGTTCCCACAGGAAAATCACAAGCATAATTTGACCGGTGTTTTCCTTTTCGAGTTCGCAGTTATCGTGATTATATTCACCCTGATCTCGCTCTTTGGCGACGTTAAGGATTACTCACAATGGGTGAAATGGTCACCATTATTCTTCGGGATGATCCTGGTCGGACCCTTTGCCCACGTAGCATCCAAATCAGGAAACGCCCTTTATACGGGATATGCAATCATGTCACTGATTCTTGGTGTTTTCTTCTCTTTGATAGTGTTTGGATCGGGATGTATGGGGTTGATACTATATCTGGTTTTCATAGGCGGGTTTCTAGTCCTTAGTGGGTCGGTCATCTTCATCCGCTTCCTGCGCAAATATCCTCTACTGGAAAAGGAGGCACCGGATGTCAGCAAGTGATTCCAACGGAAAAGACCACCCGCCCATCGCTGAGATCGACCGTTTGATACACGAACCTGCCCGGCTCATGATCATGGCATACCTATATGTGGTCGAAAGCGCGGACTTCCTCTTTTTGATGCGCCAGACAGGGCTGACACACGGCAATTTATCTTCGCACATGAGCAAGCTAGAAGCTGCGGGCTATATCGAGATCGTAAAGGAATTTGTGGACAGAAAGCCGCATACCATGCTCCAGCTCACAGACAAGGGGCGAGCGGCTTTTCAGAAGTACCGGCAGAGTATGATGCAGGTATTTGATGATCTGCCATGAGTCACCAGGCGTAAAATCTATCTCTTTATCGAAAAGTTTAACTACCTACCATTGCTTATATATGACCTAAGCATGTCAATTATTTGGAGTATCAATTCTTGGCGATATAGATGAATGTTTAGTATAGCAAACGTTAGTTACATTAATTATTGCAGTTAATTTCGGGCTATGACAAATAAATAAAAAAAATGAAACAAAAAAACGTGGTTGTGTGGATATTACTTTTGGGCATAGTTGTTTTGTTATTGTCCTGTTATGTGCAAGCAAAGGAACTCACAGAAGTTTATGCCACCTGTATTTTAGAACAAATAGAAAATGGAGAAAATATCGCCCTTAATAATTCCCGTATAACAGGAGAGCTTGATTTGTGCACAATAGAGCTAAATATAATTCCTATTGCACGGTCTAAGAGTGAAATCGATCACGGGTTAGAAGAAGAGCTAAAGATTGTTGAAAGTGAAATAGACATTCAAAATTCCGTCTTTGTAGCTGATGTTAATTTCTCTAATACACAAGTAAGAAATTGTTTTGCAATTAATAATAGAACTTCCTTTTTAGGCACGGTCGATTTTAGCGGTGCCGAATTTTGTGACCGAGCGGACTTCAAGTTTGCGGATTTTCATGGCAACGCCGACTTCGATTGTACTCATTTTGCAGGCAATGCATCCTTCGGTAGTGCGGATTTTTATGAGAATGCAAACTTCAGTAATGCTGATTTTGCGGACGATGCAGACTTCAGGCATGTGGATTTTGCGGAGGATGCCATCTTAAGTTATGCTAATTTTGCAGGCGATGCAAACTTAAGTTATGCTAATTTTGCAGCCGATGCAAACTTAAGTTATGCTAATTTTGCAGGCGATGCATACTTCAAGTTTACTGATTTTCATGGCAACGCCAACTTCGATTCTGCAGCTTTTGCAGGCGATGTATACTTCACAGGGGCGACTTTTTGTGTTCTTTACCTTCATAACATTGAGTTCCAAAGGCTGTGGGTGCAATGGAGTTCATCCAAAAACGCTCTGCTCTGCGATGGCCCAACATACACAAAACTAATAGAAAACTTTAGGGCGATAGAGCAGTTTGAGGATGCCGATGCTGCTTACTACCAGTACCGGCGATTATGCCAAGCAAACAAAAAATGGTCGTTTTCAAAGATAATGGACGTACTAGCATGGATTTCTTGTGGCTATGGTGTGAAGCTAGAGCGTCCTCTGATATTGGCAGTCATTATAATTCTTATATTCGCCTCTGTTCGCAGGTTGGGTCCTGCTATCAAGCGATTAAAAAAACGGTGATCACCGAAACAACAAGGATGGCCGTAGAAGAGTCAAAAGCATATAAGACCCATACCCGCTTTCTGCCATTATAGCTCCAATGCTTCTCGTGTCCGTGTCCAACTCTCTTCAAAGTCTTCCCGCGATATAGTTTCTGATTTGAACATGCCCAGCCCAAATTTCAGTGAAAGCACCAGAGAAAGACTAAAGAAAAAACCTACATGCTCCTTATCTTTTTCTGATTCGCACATGCCTTCGCACCGCGTCAAAAGTACTAACAGGTCTGACACGCTCTCACTATCCTTTTCTATTGCATCGGCAACCAAGAATACGACATAATCCTGACAATCTGCCAGTAACGTTGCAGTATCGCGATCCACCATGCTACCTACCTTCTTTTGCTGATCTACCTTCTTCTGAAGTGCTATCATTTTTCCGCACACATCTATGATGTCTACTTCTTCCATTTTTGTTCTCCTAACTA
>QENH01000199.1 GCA_003336485.1 Candidatus Methanophagales archaeon | reverse complement strand
TTCGGAAGTACAACCTGTAGATAGCGTGTCAACAGACCATGAAGCGCCACCGGTTCTTAGCACAAATCGGACGAACTTGAGTTCAGTTGTAATCGGCGAGAGAGGCGAGAGCGAAAGTAGCTAGACTAGCAATAGTGCAGTTGAGTTCTATCTCGAACATCAGAAAAACATTGTGAACGCAAGTGGATGGAACGAATACATTATTAGTCTTACAAACCCGAACGAGGAGGATATACGTAAAACAATCTATTTATAAGGGACACGATATAATTGGGACGTTATTGGCTGTTTGGTACGTGATTCTGACTTCGATGGTAAAACTGTTGCGACCTTGGAGAATATGACGGTGCACCCGGGGGATACTGTTCAGGTTACTGTGCCTGTGCAGCTTAAGGCAATGGGCGAGAGGAATTTCTACATCTTTAAGGTGAGGGGTGAAGACGCATAAAGAAAGGGAAGATAGCCCCGAACTCGCCACCCTGTATTAAAGAGTTTGTCCCACAATTTAAAATTCCAATAAAACTCAACAAAAAGGAGCCCAAAGGGGGCGCTATACCAAAAAAACAATCCTTTTCGCAAAATATCTAATTATGGGACAAGCTTTGTGGCAGTTAACCCGATAAGAAACGCATCGAAATAATCTCGCACTTGCTGCCACAGCTTGTATATGGAACGATGACATTCATCGATAACAATAAAATCAAACTATTCTATCGGAATCTGAGCATTATAAACAACCGGCATCGGCTCTTTTGGTTGCCATTCGTTCTCGTTCGGATTTCGCTCCTCTATCTATTCTGCCATGACTTCGCCTTTCAATATAGAATAGAGCCGCTGGATCGTACTGATGCATACCTGGCTGTCCGAAGCAATATAGTGAGAGCGCAACCGTTGCACATTGTACAGTTCCGTGAATTTACGGTTATCGTCAGAAGGCAGATAGTTCATAAACTCCTGCTCTGCCTGTTCACCGAGGTTTCTTGTGTCAACCAGGAATAAAATCCGTTTCGCATCGGCGAATATTTGAGTTTGCTTTTTGCATACTCTTCCGCTTGGGGTTCATGAATTGTGAGTCGGTACCCCTCATCTTCTCGTTTCGCCTCTAAAATACCTACTGGTTTCCTGTCTACAAATAATACGTAGTCCGCAAGCCCCGCATCTGTCTGATATTCGCGGACGGCAACACAGCAGCTCTCGGTCCAGTCTATTTTGGCCTTGTCCTGTACTGCCCATCCGGCGGCATGGAGCGGTTTATGTAGGTATGGCTAACCAAAATCTCCAGTCCGCCAATCACAAAAAAATCGAAATGCTTTTATACACCGCATTACAATATATGCATGTATTAGTCTATGTTGGCGATGTCCAACGGGGACTTTTTTTATAAGACCTATACAAGCAAGAATTGAAGATGGCCAGCATGATTGAACTAGCCGAAGAGGGTATGAGGCAAGTAATAGAAAGAATTAAGGAAATAGGTAGGGCTAGAATTGTGTTTATTGCGTTATATGGCTCTGTAAGCGATGATAGGGATACACCATTGTCAGATATAGACCTGGCAGTTTTTTATGCAGGGAATAAAGAAGAGCGGTTTAAATTCAGGATGAGCGTTTTAGGGCGAATTGGTGATAAATTCGATATACAAACATTTCAAGATCTCCCTTTATACATACAAAAAGAAGTTATCACTCATGGCGAATTGCTTTATTACAGAGAGTACGATGTTGTATTCAACATTTATATAAACGTAATAAAAAACTTTGATGATTTTACACAGCATCTTAAATTGTATTATTCATATTCGGGAGGGGATAGTATCGTTGAATAAAGAGACTAAGCAGAGAATTGAGCTGAAATTGGAAGAGATGGTGAAGTATATTAATGAGCTGCAAGAGATGATGCCATCTGATGAGGAATACTATACAAATCTGGTGAGAAGGCGAGCATGTGAGAAAACGATAGAGATCGCAATTGATTCTTTAATTGATATTGCATCAATGATCGTTGCTTCTGAAAGATTTGGCTTGCCAACAGATGAGGGTAATATCATTGATTTAATTGTTGAACACAACGTCATAGACAAGAACTTAGGTGAAAAGATCAAAGATATGAAGGGATTTAGAAATATTCTTGTTCATCGGTATGGACATGTGGATGATGAAATTGTTTATCGTATACTTACAATCTGTTTGAATGATTTCTATGATTTTGAGAAACAAGTTGATCGCTATTTAGAATTAATGGGTACAAAATAAAACAAAAGGTTTACATACATTTTTATTTTAAGAGGGCCTTAATGCACAAGTTAAAAAGCGTCCATGCCGTCAAGATATACTTGGATTTTTTCATCAGCAATAGGTATTTCGGGACCAGTTCTAGATTTGCGATGTTCTTTTCGTAGTTTTGGAAGATCCTTTATAAATGGGCACAAAGAATGACCAAGGTCCTTCACATCATGTAATATTTACGATTCGCTATACAATAGCCCAAATTTTCTTAGTGTAATTCAGCGATGGATAGTTACACGCACCATTATTTCGAACTACCCCCTTTTATTCTTTTCGGTTTCGTCAAAAATAGAAAAGCTTAAATAGGGCATCTAACTATTAATAATTAAGCTCGCATAAAAAAGCGAGAGTTCTAATATAAAAAGCGGTGAAAGGAGAAGAAAAGATGAAAAAAAAGAATGGTGAAAAATTGGTAGAAATGAAAATACCGATAGAAGAGATAGAAAATATCGATGAGCTCGTTCGCGAGGGATATTATGGCTGCAGAAGTGACGCAATCTGCGATATAATCAGGCGTGGTGCGGTGCAGCTCAGATCGAGATATTGTTGTGTAAAAGCAAAAAGGAGTAAAATATAATGGCATTGATAAAACAACAACCTTTCAACCTTGATGGCCGAAAAGAACTGGGCAAATTGGAAATGACAAAAGAAGTTGTAGTTACACTAATGGGCATGGGGACATTAGCCCTTTTTGCATTTGGGTTTTTTTTCGCCGCACTATATACATTATTTACCGGGGAAGTTGGCTTTAACTTTGACTTCACAAGCGGCAGCACAATTCTTATTTCCGTTGCGCTCATCATTGGTACATTCGTACTGCATGAACTCATACATGGCCTATTCATGTCTATATATGGTGGCAAGCCGCGTTATGGTGCTGGCATTGCGCATTACATCCTGCCCTATTTATACACCACAACAAAAACGCGTTTTCTACGCAACCAGTTCATAGCAATCGCTATTGCGCCGTTGGTAGTGATCTCCCTGGTTGGAATCGGTTTAATGGCTGCTTTACCGTCAATTGCGCACTTGATCTTCATACCGTTAGTACTAAATGCTTCCGGCGCAGTGGGCGATTTGTGGGTGACACGAAACGTACTGAGATATCCGAAACATGTATTGCTGGAAGATCGAAAAACCGGGCTGATAATTTATGGCAAAGAAACTGATAAAACCATGAATATCACTACAGCCGGATTTGGCACACGATTTTCTAAAGTATTCATACTCTGTTTTTTTGCGGTAGGGATTCTAATGTGTATAGCGCCAATAGCTCTGGATATATTAGGTGTGGCTTCTTTTACAATCGGACCTGCGAATAGCATTTACACGATTTTTGAATTTCATAGCTCAGAGGCAGGTTTCGGTATCAGTTTATTCCCCCTGTCAATGTTAGCGATAAGCGTGATTGCAGGGTTGATTTACGCAATTATTATGACGGGTAAGCCGGGTGTAAGTGCAAGAGAGAATCATAAGAAATCTGACGGAAAAAATCATAAAAATGATTTTGTGGGATTAAGTATGGGAATTGGATTAGCTCTTGGAGCTGGCATAGGTGTTGCAATGGACAATATTGGTGCCGGAATGGGAGTAGGAATAGTTCTTGGCGTTGCTATTATGGAAGCAAAGGCAAAGAAAGTAAGGTGAGGTAAGATTAAAACAATAAAAAAACAAATACAGGTGAATAAAATTTGGAAAACTGGAGATAAAGAAGACGAAATAATAAATATGAGGAATGAAAAATGAGACAATATGATTAAAAAGGTCTTGTTTGCCATCTTTGCGGTCTTGATCGTTTCATCGATGGCCACGGTATGCATGGGCTATCCGATGTATGAATCGTACATGACGTTCGGTCAGGACACGGTGAACTTCTCCTACTGGATGGAGGGCGCAGTCAACGGCGGCACTAAACAAATCGTTCATAAGGACACAGGGATTGCCTTTGCGTTTTGGAGATATTCATAGGTGGGAGAGAATAGAAGCGAGTATCGTCTATTGAATGAAGAAAAAATATATTTAAAGGACAAAGAGCAATGATAGACTGGGTAATATGGGTGAAATAAAATGATAAAAAAGGTATATCTTTCATGTTGTATAATACTTGTCATATGGATATCATTAACAGGTTCTATCTACAATGAAGAATCCGAAGAAGAGAATGTGAAAGAGATTGCTACTCAAACAGTTGAATTTCTTAGTACAGGTGAATTTAACCAAGCGTATGATTTTTTTAATGAAACTGTTACCGATCAAATGGCTGTTCAGCAACTCGAAGATATATGGGATAGTTTGCTTGCTCAATACGGCGAGTTTGATACGGTTATGAGTACACGAATAGACAAGGAGGGCGGTTATGACGTTGTTTATGTTACATGTAATTTTACAACAAAGGGATTTCTAGATATAAAGATGGTTTTTGATGGTGAGAAGAATATTTCAGGATTTCACTTTGTACCAACTGAAATCGAATATGAATATGAAACTCCAGAGTACGCAGATCAGGATGTATTTGAAGAAGTAAATGTGACGGTTGGTACCGGAGAATGGGAGTTACCGGGTACATTGACTATTCCAAAAGGAGAAGGCCCGTTTCCCGCTGTTGTGTTAGTACATGGTTCAGGACCCAATGATAAAGATGAAAGTATTGGTCCAAACAAACCATTTAAAGATCTCGCATGGGGTTTGGCCTCAAAAGGAATTGCGGTACTTCGCTATGAAAAAAGGACTAAGGAATATCCTGTGCAATCCGCTGCGCAAACCAATTTCACATTACAGGACGAAGTAATTGACGACACAATAGGAGCTATTGACATACTTAACGCCACTGGAAGAATTGATCAAGAACGGATGTTTGTTCTAGGCCACAGTCTCGGTGGAATGATTGGTCCACGGATTGCTGAACAAGATGATCGACTTGCAGGTCTTATCATACTTGCTGGACCTACACGTGGTCTTGAAGATCTATTTTTAGAACAAACCACCTACCTGGCGAATCTTGATGGAGAAATCGATGAGAATGAAGCAATACAAATCGCATATATCCAAGAACAGGTGGAAAAAGTAAAGGAACTAAATATCAGCGAAGGTGAACTTATCCTAGGCGTTCCAAAGACATATTGGCAATACCTTGCTGGCTATAACCCTGTAGAAACCGCTAAAAACCTAAGTATCCCATTGTTAATTCTCCAGGGAGGACGGGACTATCAAGTAACTTTAGATGGCGATTTCAGTGTATGGAATGAGACCTTTTACGGGGACGATAATGTTACGTTAAAAGCATATGAAATGCTCAACCATTTATTTATCTCGGGAAGTGGCCCTTCAACCGGAGCTGAATATCTTGTCATGGGTCATATAGAAGAAGAAGTCATCGATGATATAACACAATGGATAGTTAATCACCAATAGGGATAAAAAGAAGGAGATATAAGATGGGAAACAAATTTTTGTTCAATGATAGCATAATCGTCAGGTTCCACGATTATCGTTAGAACAGTGGGGTCGGAATAGGGCTTGCAATTGCATTGATTCTCCTTGCCGGATGGCGTGAAGCAGCTATGATTGTGGCAGTATAGAAAGTGGAGATGAACATCTAATCCAAGCCAAATCAATCGCTTTTGCGAAGCAAAAGACTATATGTCCGAAGAAAGGAACGCCCCCATTTTTTATTTTTGTTCCCGCTTAATTGCGGAACATAGGGACTATTAGTAAATAATGAAAATGTTTGATTGTGTGATTTTCTTCACTATACAGGTTATAATAAATATCCAACTTTTCGATATTCTAACTAGTTTGATTTTTGTTTTCCAAATACTGCGAATGGTGGAAAGGTTTAAATAGTGATGTTTCATTATTAATAATAAGGTTTGCAGAAAAAAGCGGACCTGAAAGCTGAAAAGGAGATAAAGAGAAGATGAATAAGAAAGGAGAAATAAAAGCAAAAGTGTTGGTTGTGCGGGGCGTGTATCATAACTATTTTTTCCGTTACCGCAGTCGCGGGTATGGGTGCGTTGCCGCAACCAGTACTCAACCTCGGTGTTATCACGGTAGGGTTCGATACGGGCACCAAGAATCAGACAACACAGCCAGTGCAGCTTCTCTCGAAAGAGGTCGTGGGAAAGGGATTTTATATGTACCTGAGTTGCGCGATCAAAGATACAATCAGACGTGGAGCGGTGCTGCTTAAAACTATAGACATATTAAAACGAAAGGAGATGAAAAAAAATGATAGAAGTACAAAACCTGACAAAAACGTTTAACGGCAAAACAGTGCTTAACGGCATCAGTTTTGAAGTGAAAGAAGGCGAGATATTCGGGTATCTCGGTCCTAATGGAGCGGGGAAGACAACAACAATGCGGATTAGCCTGGGACTTCTGAAGCCAACATCCGGGAACGTATTGGTTCAGGGACAGAATCTGGGAGAGAACGAAGAAATAAGAAATACGGTCGGCGTTCTTTTAGAAAATGACGGCTTATATAAGGGGCTATCGGCACATGAAAATCAGGATTACTATGCACAGCTTTACGGAATCTCAGACGGAGTAGCGCGAAAAAGAAGGATAGGAGAACTTCTGGACTTCGTGGGGCTTTCCGATAGAAGAGCAGAAAATACAAAAGTAACGGTTACTTTAATGGGGAAAGATACCTCAACACTCCTGAGCACTTTGACGGGAGAAGGTATAAAAGTAGAAGAAATCACGAAGACCTCGAAGTCTCTGGAGGAGGATTTGCAGTTTCGTGGATAGAGGTTGGATTTTTGCTGATCGCAGCGGTGCTTTTACTGGCACTCATAAGCTACCTGTCCAAATATCTGAGTAAGGAGAGGATAGTTACGAGTATTCCATAATGTATTGGCTCTGCTCCATGTAGGGGCTCCGCCTTGAAGTTATACATTATATACAACAAGATACATTAACGTATTGGAACAAAAGGAGATAAAAATATGAAAAGATATAGAAATGTTATGGGATTAAGTATTGGGATTGGGATAGCTATTGGAGCTGGTTTAGGTGTTGTAGCGGGCAATATTGGTGCCGGAATGGGAACAGGACTAGTTCTTGGTGTTGCAGTAGGTTATTCAGTTATGGAAGATAAGGCAAAGAAGGAAAAAAAGTAAGATTAGATCATCAAAAACTTCAATTTAGGCGAGGAAAATGATGAAAAGACAACCGTTGCCTCCCACAAAGCTGATGTATTCAGTATTTCTGGCTATCTTAGTTTTGTTGCTGGCAGCACCATTCACCATGGCTCAAGGTATACCGACCAAACCAAACAGTGATGTGCCCTTAGTCACCAACCAGCAGGGACCAACCGATCCGCGGGAACTGGAAGCCTTTATAGATGGCGTAATGGCTGCACAGATGGAGGCTTATCATATTCCCGGGGCAACTATTTCAGTTGTTAAAGACGGTAAACTTTTCTTTGCAAAAGGTTATGGATATGCAGACCTAGAAAGCAGAAAACCAGTGATTGCCAATGAGTCGCTCTTCCGTGTCGGTTCGGTCAGCAAACTGTTTACATGGACTGCGGTGATGCAACTCGCCGAACAGGGCAAACTGGATCTCAACGCCGACTTAAACATATACCTCACTGATTTCAAAATTCCGGATACCTACCCGGAGCCTATCACGCTTGCGCACCTGATGACTCACACTGCAGGGTTTGAAGATCACGGTCGCATCTTTGCGCGCAGCGCCGACGATGTTAAACCTCTGGGGGAG
This sequence comes from Candidatus Methanophagales archaeon, assembly GCA_003336485.1. Classification (GTDB taxonomy): domain Archaea; phylum Halobacteriota; class Syntropharchaeia; order Alkanophagales; family Methanospirareceae; genus Methanophaga. The sequence continues at coordinate 55,838 of QENH01000199.1, read as the reverse complement.
TATCTGGCGGACAACATGCCAGCCCGGGTGCGCTCGCCCGGCGAATTTACTGCCTATTCCAACCACGGTACAGCTCTTGCCGGTTACATCGTAGAAGAGGTTTCCGGTATGCCTTTTGATGATTACATCGAGGAAAATATTTACAAGCCGCTTGACATGCAGCACAGTACTTTCCGCCAGCCGATACCACCTGAATTAGCACCCAATATGGCCATGGGCTACACCTATAAAAACGGCGCGTACAAGGCGGAGGAGTTTGAATATTTAAACGGTCTCATGCCGGCAGGCTCAATGAGCGCGACTTCCACGGATATTGCTAATTTCATGATTGCACACCTCGAAGACGGGCGTTATGGTGGGGTGCGCATACTGCAAGAAGCCACAGCTCAGGAGATGCACCGCTGGCACTTTACCCACGATCCCCGGATTAATGGGATGTGCTACGGCTTTTACGAAGGGCACCTTAACAACCAGAAGATTATCGAGCACGGAGGAGATACGATCTATTTCCACTCCTTACTCGTGTTGCTGCCCGAAGAGAACGTTGGGCTGTTTGTTTCCTTCAACAGTATAGACACGGAGCCAGAGAATCCCTTGGGTGGGGCTAGGGTCGAACTGCTGCAGGCGTTTCTCGACCGCTACTACCCGATACCCGATTCCTCTTCGCTGCAACCCCCTGCAGACTTCCAGCAGCGCGCCGGACAGCTCACAGGCAGTTATGGGATCACCAGAACCGTATACACCACGTATGAAAAGCTAATGGGTATCATGATGAAGTTTGATGTCAGTGCAACAGAGGATGGCCTCATTTTTCTCTCTAAACAGTGGGTGGAGGTGGAGCCGATGGTCTTCCATGAAGTGGGCGGTCAGCAAACCTTGGTCTTCCGTGAAGACAGCCAGGGATGCATCACCCACATGTTCGTAAGTGGATGGCCGGTCATGGCATTCGTAAAGCTGGCGTGGTATGAAGCATCCATGTTCCACTACATCTTGCTGAGTGTCTCTATGGTCCTTTTCTTGTCAGTTCTTGCTTGGCCAATTGGAGCTTTGCGCAACCGCCTGAAGGGCAAGAAAAAAGCGGGTATACTCCGCTCCCGTCAGGCACGCTGGGTAGCTGGGGGGATGAGTGCGCTATACGTGCTGTTCCTGATCGGCATGGTGATTGTATTGAGCGACACCACAAGCCCGATGTATGGCGTTCCACCACTCTTGCCTTTTGTGTTGGTGCTACCACTGCTGGCTGCTGTCCTGACGATAGGGGCACTATGCTTCACCATGCTGGCATGGAAGAACCGCTACTGGGGCGTGGTCGGACGTGTGCATTACACAGTAGTGACGGTGGCGGCGCTGGGCTTCATATGGTTCCTGAACTATTGGAATTTGCTTGGGTTCCGGTTTTGATGACGGAGAGATAAAAATATGAAAGATATATGCTCGACAAACATCAGAATTAGGAGAGCTTATGCATAAAAAAAAACGAATACATGCGGATAAAATTTGGAAAACAAGAGATAAAAAAGATGAAAAGATATATAGATATGGAAAAAAGGCATAATTGCTATCTTAGCGGCATTCTTCGTGTTGTTTTCAGCAATGATTGATCCCCTGGTTTCTGCAGTTATAGCAGTTGGCATACTATCCTGTATTGGAATCTTGAAAAAAAGCAACAAATGATGTGGTGGTGAGCATAAAATGAAAGAAGTGGAACTGCAAGAATCACGGAGGGCCGCTTTAGATGATTACCTGGAAGTGCTGGGGATTCTAGGTAAGAAGATCAATGAAGTAGAAGGAATCCTACGAGAGAAGGCTGAAGTAACAGAAGAGGCAATGTGGTTGATGAGTATAGTCGGTATAGGATTCCACAATGCATTACTTGCCCTGAGTGAGATAGGAGAAATAGCGAGATTCCGCAAACCGAAAAGTTTCGTTAGTTACGCAGGATTGGCACAAAAGGTCGAACAATCTGGAGACTATACAAGGTACGGGCACATAAACAAGCATAGCAACGGATTTCTAAGATGGGCGTTAATACAGAGTACAAGCGCGGCAGTTCATTCAGCAACACCAAATCGCTTCCAGAGGATCTACAATCGGCTAAAAGCAAGAAGGGGAGAGAAGGTGGCAATTGTTGCAACAGCTCGTCACATGGCAGAGTCGGTCTATTGGGTACTAACAAAGAGGGAATCTTACAAAGAATGAAAGAAGGCAATAAGAGCCTCGTATTTTTCATGATCCCCTAGAGGATCGCCAAAATGAGTGGAGGCCGCCAAATACTAACGACGCGTAACCATGTACCCACAGAGGTGCGACGAGATGAATGTCGAAAAAGGAAGGTTTAATTAACAGGCCCAAAACATAGCCCCAAAAAAGATTAAGCCACCCCAATAGAAGAAGCTTGCAGTAATGAAAAAGATGGAAAACAAATTTTTGTTCAACGATAGCATAATCGTCAGGTTTATCAGCCTTTTCGTGATTGGCGCCATTCTCTTCACGCTGGTATGGTATTTAAGTTACCACTTTTTACCTGAGGGTATTCTGCAAGGTAAAACAGGCTCAGCTATTATTGTGGGTTCGGATGTAGCACCCTCCATGCTCGAGGAATGGGGCACGATTGTGTTGTATAACCTAGGAGCTTTATTCTTAATCGTCCTGGTCAACCTTATTCTGTATTTAGACCGCATTCCGCTTGGCTACATAACGCCCCTCGGCTTGATTACTCTATATGCCGTCTTTTTGGGAACGAACTCATTTTCCATTCCTATGGCAGAGCGAATGGCACCAACATTAGCAGTATTGGGGCGTGGCGGACCATACGAGATGACCGCCTACATACTTGTGGCAGTTGCAACTTATAATCAGTCTCGCTTTGCACTTACTAACAACTCCTACCGTATCAGTCCGGTTCCACGATTATCGTTAGAACAGTGGGGTCGGAATAGGGCTTGCAATTGCATTGATTCTCCTTGCCGGATGGCGTGAAGCAGCTATGATTGTGGCAGTATAGAAAGTGGAGATGAACATCTAATCCAAGCCAAATCAATCGCTTTTGCGAAGCAAAAGACTATATGTCCGAAGAAAGGAACGCCCCCATTTTTTATTTTTGTTCCCGCTTAATTGCGGAACATAGGGACTATTAGTAAATAATGAAAATGTTTGATTGTGTGATTTTCTTCACTATACAGGTTATAATAAATATCCAACTTTTCGATATTCTAACTAGTTTGATTTTTGTTTTCCAAATACTGCGAATGGTGGAAAGGTTTAAATAGTGATGTTTCATTATTAATAATAAGGTTTGCAGAAAAAAGCGGACCTGAAAGCTGAAAAGGAGATAAAGAGAAGATGAATAAGAAAGGAGAAATAAAAGCAAAAGTGTTGGTTGTGCGGGGCGTGTATCATAACTATTTTTTCCGTTACCGCAGTCGCGGGTATGGGTGCGTTGCCGCAACCAGTACTCAACCTCGGTGTTATCACGGTAGGGTTCGATACGGGCACCAAGAATCAGACAACACAGCCAGTGCAGCTTCTCTCGAAAGAGGTCGTGGGAAAGGGATTTTATATGTACCTGAGTTGCGCGATCAAAGATACAATCAGACGTGGAGCGGTGCTGCTTAAAACTATAGACATATTAAAACGAAAGGAGATGAAAAAAAATGATAGAAGTACAAAACCTGACAAAAACGTTTAACGGCAAAACAGTGCTTAACGGCATCAGTTTTGAAGTGAAAGAAGGCGAGATATTCGGGTATCTCGGTCCTAATGGAGCGGGGAAGACAACAACAATGCGGATTAGCCTGGGACTTCTGAAGCCAACATCCGGTAACGTATTGGTTCAGGAACAGAATCTGGGAGAGAACGAAGAACTGAGAACTAAAGTCGGCGTTCTTTTAGAAAATGACGGCTTATATGATGGGCTATCGGCACATGAAAATCTGGATTACTAGGCACAGCTTTACGGAATCGCAGATGAAGTAGCGCGAAAAAGAAGGATAGGAGAACTTCAGGACTTCGGGGGACTTTCCGATAGAAGAGCAGAAAATACAAAAGTAACGGTCACTTTAATGGGGAAAGATACCTCAACACTCTTGAGCACATTGATGGGTGCGGGACTAAAAGTGGAAGAAATAAAGAAGACCTCGAAGTCCCTGGAGGACGTGTATCTGGATATTGTACAGAAAGGGAGGGAGCAAGCAGAATGAATAAAATATTGGTTGTCGCAAAGAAGGAGCTGAAAGGGATTATAAGGACCAGAAGCCAGATGCTCATAGGCATATTTTTTGCAGTATGGTTCAGTGTAATGACCGCACCTGTTGTCAAAACGGTAGAGGAATCTGCATTGGCTGGTCAATTCAACAACCTGATCTTCTATTTTGTGTTGATGTTGGGCATATTCATGGCATACCTATTCTCGGGAAAGGTTTTTTTCAATGAGAAGCGGGAAGGTAATATAGAAACATTGCTGTGTACTCCTCTTAGCTTGAGACAAATATGGTCCGGAAAAGTAGTTGGTGTCACGATTCCTGCATATTTAACGCGGAGATCGAGAGAGGGCGCCGAGTTTTAGAGTGTTCCAATTCATGCTTAGGTTTTCTAATGCCTCTGCGTTCTTATCCTGGCTGGCAGTTGATCTTTAGAATCGGTGTTAATCTGCGTTAATCTGTGTCTATACTTAGTTTTAGTTGAATTTTATGCTTTCTCGAATTAATACTTCTTGCCCCATTTCAGATACTTGCGTCACACACAAAAAAATGCCCCACTTCCATATCAAACATAACCATTACCTTACCACCATACCACACAGAAAAAAAACAAATCCGTGTAAATCCGTATAAATCTGCGTCCTAAACTAAATTAAATTAAATATGTGGAAGTCATACTTTAGGTACAATAAAATAAAAACGGGTATGCGAAAAATGAGTGAACAAGATCTAATCGATAGGAGAACGTAAATAAACATGGATGGAACTATTCGAGCTAATATTACTCTGGGGTTACATGTTGCAATAGTATTAAAAAATGACCAAAAAACAGGTACACTTACAACAGGCGTTGTTCAGCGCATACTAACGAATTCGCGGACTCATCCACATGGCATAAAAGTACGTCTTGAAAGTGGTGAAATCGGCAGAGTAAAACAAATTTTATGAATCGGGTTTTACTAAACTATTGGCTAGCCCACCCATATTAACCCTAATTTCTTGTGTTAATCTTGTGTAATCTCGTGGTTTTTAAGATTAGCAATTCTTATGGTACCCAGTCCGGTTTCTTGAACTGATATATGATCTGTGGAATAATCGCTATGATGAGAAGTCCCACGCTCAGGATGGCCACGTAAAGCGGGGTGTTAGGTATATGGATCTGTTTTGGCGGGAAAAAACAAACGAACATGGTAACGGCGGCAAAATACCGAGTTCGTTGGACAGTGTGAAGTTGCTTTTGGAGCAGAATGAAGTGGCAGAGCAGCAGATGAGCCATTACATAAACGATGAATACAGAATGAGCGTGGTGAGCATGGACATGTTGGCTAATTTGGATGAGGCTATAGTGGTCAAGGATTTACAAGAAGCAATAAGACTGGACAAGCCGCCGGGCGTGAAAGTGGGCATTACCGGCGACTCGATTGTGACGGCAACGATGGTAAAACTCGCAGGAACCACGATGCAATCTACATCTTCGCTCAGTCTTGTTCTGATTATAATCGTCCTCATAATCATATTTGCATCGGTAAAATATGGGCTCATACCGATAACAACCATTATTTTCGGTAGTATATGGACATAGGGGGTGCTTTTTTTAGCCGATGTAGAAGTGACAGCTCTGACTGGGTGTGGTGTGTTGTATGGTTGCAGCGTTAACGATTGTACCTGCGTTTCTGGTCTTGTTGGAAAGGGGGAAAAAATCACGGCAGTGAAATAAAAAAAGAGCCATTTAATCATGGCCTATATCTCAACTCAGGTGTAAATACCTATTATATCAGAGAGAATAGCACTTGCTGCTTCTATAGGTCCCGCACCTTTACCAATGACCGTAATGTCACCGGCTAAGTCTGTTTTTATAGTTGCAACGTTTAGTGTACCACTGACATTAAGCGGGTTTGCTTTCGGTACTAACCGGGGCGCAACTTTCAGGCTGCCATCGCTGTCTACTTCGCCTATTAATTTTATCACATAGCCCTCGTCATCTGCCAGTTTCAACGCCTCCTGGGTTATCTCGGTAATCCCGGCCACTTCAACATCACTATAGGCTGCGTCCATATCAAAGATGGAATTAGCTAATATTACTAGTTTCACTGCCGTATCTACCCCTTCTATATCCTTGGATGGATCCGCCTCTGCTATTCCTATCCCCTGCGCCTCCTTTAACACATGCTCGTAAGGCAGCTTCTCCTCTGCCATCCGCGTTAGAATATAGTTGCAAGTGCCATTCAAAATACCCTCTATTGATATGACCCCATTACCTGCGAGATTATCACTCACCAGTGAGATTAATGGCATTGCGCCGCCTACTGAAGCTTCAAATCTTAGCTCTTTACCACGCTTCGCTGCGAGTTCCGTAACCTTCTTATACTCTAATGCTATTGGCCCTTTATTCGAGGTTACTACATGCCTATCTGATTCTAATGCAGTAAGTACATGAGTTAATCCCGGCTCGCCATTATCGACATTTGTTGGTGTCGTTTCCACCATAACATCATGCTCTACCTCTTTTATTAGATCCAAACTTGAGATGTCTTTTAGATTTTTTCCTGTTCCGAGGTCCAATAGCTCTTCCTCAGTCAGTCCGTTCTCATTCACAATACTGCCATACAAGTCCGCTATGCCGACAATTTTTAGGTCTATGCCGTGTTTTAATGCTATCGCATCATGTTTCCGTTTTATCACCTCTGCCACGCCGCGTCCTACATAGCCAAATCCTATTATCGTTACTCTTACCGTCTCTTGTTTCCTGCTCATTTCATGCACCTGCTAAACAGTTGAATAATCAGAAGGTTATTTATATAAATCTATTATTAAATCTCGGATTGACGTGATTGTTTTATGAGCCCACCTGATTTTTGGCTGTTACACGGGACTTAACTATATAGATCACAATGGCCACTACAGAAGCCAGAATTGGCACTATGCAATCGTCAGTAGGGATTAAATATACTTGATATCGTCCCCAATGGAATGGGAATAGCATCAGCATTCCGCCACTTACATGGGCGAGCGGTAGATCAAATAAGAAATGTGTTGCCATCCCGAACACGAGGAGCTTAAATGCGTTCATCTGCTCTTCAAAGAACAGTGCGATTACCGCAGCAGATATGACTGCACCTACTGGCGTATGTAGCGGTACAATAAAGTCCCAGATGTCTATATCTAGCCATCGAAATAGCAGACCCACTTTTATTATGTCCGGGATGAGTGCACCTACCATGACTATCGCGGTATGCCTACCACCAAAGAATTTGTACTTCACCGACAGTATCTGACAGATGATCCACGCGAGTAGGACATGAGAGAGCCAATCGACCATTTACTTATTTAGTTATTCCTCCTTGGAAAGAATGCCATGCGCTTGCAATCGAACTTCCAGCTTCTGAAGACTGCTATTACCAATATGAGCAATCCTATTAGCGACCTGACATATACCATCTTCAGACTTTGAGCAGGGGTAACAATCATCTTATCTGGCACGATCATGTTTGGTGATCTGAATATACCTAAAACTTCTACCTCGTCTCCCTGGCATACATCCTCCTTTGTGTCAATCACAAAATCGAATCGAATATCTCTATCCATAGACATAATCACAAAGGATGACTCGCCTACCTCTGTAACTGTACCGCCTTTGGCGATGGTCCAGCCATCGTAAGATTCGGGATCCTGTTGTATCATTTTCGTAGCTGGATATTCTAAGTGCTCTTCAAAGTTGGTGTAATGGTAGGTGCACAGGCACAACAAGAGCGCAACTAAAATGAGACAACTGAAAACTCTTATGTGTTTGATCCTTATCGGCATGAATATCATGTAGATGCCATACGCATAAATAAACTTATTTTTCGCGTATTTAGCCGTTTGAAATTAGTGTATATTCGGGGTGTTATTAAGTGTACCCTTTCTATCGTAACACCTGATTATCTTATTGTATAAAAAAAGTGGTGATCGAGACGTTCTCAGGGCACCATTTTCGGCGCTTACTGGTCAAGTGTTAAAAAGGTAACCTTTTTGGCTGGGTGTGTTCTGAATTCTTGATTTCTGCATTGAAAATGCATTCGGGAAATTGAGAATATACAGAATATACGCACTTTCGGTAAAAAGTAGAATCCTTACAAGCTCTTACCCTGTAACGGTAGATGAAGTGAACAGAATCACGTAATATTTACGGGTTGTGGGATGTTTGCTATTGCTCACCACTTTTTATTCGCGCTATCGTCACGTATGAAAGCCGTTTTTCGGGCACTATCATATATATATCAAAAATCAGTACAGCCGCTACAATCTTGTGAGTAGTGGTAAAAGTAACATGGCCATTCATCTTTCAACTCCTTGAATGCTTACGCTATTTCGTCCTTGCTTACTTTAAGAAAGCCAAAGGTTTTCTCAACTACGGATTCCTTAAGAATAACCCGGACTCTCGTATTTTCTTTCAGATTTATCTTCCCGAATGGTTTAAGCACCCCGTCCTCATATACGCATTCGATTACTTCGGGCATGATTGTTATATACTTGAACCGGGATATATTTAAACTTTTCCTTTTCAAGTTGTACTGATATTATTCTCATGATATGAAGTTTTGTTTAAATTCCCCCTGAACTAGCAAGACCAGCCGAATATAACCGATTTGGACCGTTAGCATATTTAGTTAATATCCAATCAGTGTACCGACAGTTTTTAAATATTTGGCTTAGACCTAGAAGCATTATGAAACTCGATAGAGAATTTGTACGGGTATATAAACTATAACTTTGCGTTCGCACCGCATCAAATATCATAACCATCCAACAATACATCTAACTGATGCATCCAGACATCTTCACACCCGGAACAAGCCTTTTCATCGTTCTCCTCGGTCTTACTACCAATGCCCATCTCACGGCCAAACACACATATTCGAAGACAATCTCAACTTTAAGGGGCGGGATTTCACCTTGCGGAAAAAGATAACCTCCGTGATGTCGAAATTACAAAAGTGAATAACTGGACGCCAAAATGTCCAAATTGTGGGCGAAAAATGACACTCGTCTTCTATGAGTAGGGTCCCCCGACAGAAAACGAAGTTTTTTGTTGTAAAATATCGGATTGGAAACATCCACTGCTTAGCCCTAGCTACAAACAATTGATTTGCACCCGAAGGGTGCTTTCTTGACCCTAAGGGCGATTTTTGTGAGGATTTTCTCCATCATTTGATACTCCAAACACATCTGCTCGTAGGCGGTTTTTTCTCGATTCCTGGATTGTTCAGTTCCAACGTATTCTGAAAGACACTTCTTTTGGTGCTTCAAGAAGTTTTGCACTGCGGGTAAAAATCTTTTTCGTGCATATTAAGGTGGCTTCTTTTTGTGGAAATTTTGAATTGCGGTGCCGCCTCTAAATTCCGACTCTTCCACGAACCATACGCCTTTCTGCTTGACATTTTTCTTTACCAATGCACCTTTACAGTTCTTACACCTTTTATTTCTCCATATTCTTTATAGGTATACTTGAGTTCTCCTCTTGTTTTACCATAATCGTAGATTCCTTTTGTGATTTCCAAATCTGTTCGAAGATACGCCTTAACCTCGTCATGCTTCCCGTCACGCCACATCTCAGGAATTTTTAACGTATCTTCAGACTTGTGGCTACGCAAATTTAGCTGTCCCAGGTCCTCTAGTCCAGTCCATATGCCTGTTACCTTTTCTAATTCTTTCAGGGTATCGAAGGTCTTTTCTTGAAATTTTTCTACTACATCCATGCTGGAATAATATGAACTCAAGACTATGTAATCAAACATCAATAGATTATGTCCAATAATCAGATCAACAGATTCTAATGCATTAAATAGTTCTTCAATATTGTCCTCAGTAAAAAATTTTACATCCCCTTCATGATCCATTAAACCAGCGACAGCTAATCGCAGCTTTTTTGTCAACGTGTCTCGAATTGTTGATTTTTCCCGCCACCTCATCTGTTTCCATCGTGGTTCAATATCTTCAAACAAATACTGTGTTTCCAAATCAAAGAAACCTATTGTCTGTGAATGATCATACATCATATATATACCAAAAAAAATCTATATAAAAAGTTTTCCATTTTCCACGTTTTCTCAGGGGTTTTTATAGCTTTGAAATGGGTTCATAGAGTAACCTCACTGAAACATTCATAAGGAATATGCCCTATAAATCTTGATGGAACAGCATTTTTCACCCAGTCCTGCACGGGTCTATGAGTTACGCTTGTCAAATATGCTGCTTTGCGAGCCCTTGTTAGTCCAACATAAAAGATTCGCCGCTCCTCAGCAAGTTTCTCATCATTGTTGTGAGCTCGATAATCGGGAAGTACATCATCTTCTAAACCAATAAAAAATACAATATCGAATTCACCACCTTTTGACTGATGACCAGATATAATTTGAATTGCTCCGTGACCTAAGAATCGATCTATTACCTGAAGAAGATCAATACCATGTTTTCCAGCCTCCGAAGATATATCTTCTATCATCTTTCTTAGATTCGTTATCCTTTGTCGAGCATCACTAATACCCGCTGATACTTTTTGTATAATCTCTTCCATGCCCGCTGCATCTAAAATTTTGTGTACTTTCTTTGGATTAAATTCTAAGTTTTCAGATATTTTAAGTTTATCACGAATTCTTAAGGCTTCATCAAGAGCATCTTCGTCTCCAAGCCGAAATGCCAGACCACCTTCTTCAACTGCCGCTAACACCCTATGTAAAAATAGGCTTGAACTGGGATTATGTGCAAGTTCTATAATAGCAAGTCCAAGTGCGGTTTCCCATGAATCCTGAAAATTGATTTTGATCCGTTGAAGTCAGACGGATAAGTCCTAAAGGATCTGAGCACTCTACTATACCTGGCGAGTGTGTTGTCAAAAGTACCGGTCCGCCAATTTTCTCTAAATCCTTGAGTAAGCAACGCTGAGCCTGCGGGTGCAAATGAGCCTCAGGCTCCTCTATGGCGAGAATTGGTTGAATTACTTACTCCTGCGGTAGATATTCTATGTCTAAACATTGCTATTAGAACGAGGTTTTGTAAGCCTGTTCCATGCCGAGACATATCATATGCTCTGTAGTCTGATTGACGTTTAAGATTAAGACGAAGTCCCTTGACTAATTGTGAAGGGTCTTCAGTGGCAACTGCTATTGAAACTTCACCTTGACCACTTGGAATGAGGGGCGATAAAAGATTTGTGACATCTTTTGCCAAATCGTTAATATCCTCTTCGGAAATTCCAGATTCAAGCCTTTTTGCCTCGGGATCAAGCAATAATCGTAGCGCATATAACAGATTTGATTTACCTGCATTATTTTCTCCAATAAATATCGTAGTATGTGCAGGATATACCTCGATATTACGAAGATTGCGAAAATTCCTTATTTCGAATTTTCGAATTTTCATAATTACGTCATCTACCTAAGCGACTCTATAGTCGTACTGCCGCCGTTATATTCTTCATTCGCTCCAAAGTCACCCTACACCGCGCGTAAGCACGAAGCCTATGTACACTTCCACCATGATCTGCCACACTTTATATATCTCCTGTTCATTTATATATACTTTATTCTGCTTACAATTCATCTAATCACACTCTCTTTCACCACCTTCACCTCTTCCTCCGTCAGCCCATACAACTCATAAACCAACCTGTCAATCTGCGCATCAACCATCTTTATCTGCCGCTCATAAAGCTCTTTATCGCGGTCCATTCTGGCATAGTGGTGTTTCTTCTGCAGTTCGAGCATGTTCTCAACCAGAGCCACAAGTTTATCGTGCTTTGCTTTTTCAGTTGGAGGTATATTTTCATCGGTTCATCAAAAATCCTCAAACGGATTACCTACCCAGGGTGTATGAAAGCTACCTATTACGTTCGTGTTAAAACTCTCTTTTGCCTCTCCTAATTTTTCAACAAGTTCCTCATAACTTATATTGAATAACTCATTGGCTACTGCGGTTCCAAACGTTCCGTCATATTTTATCTTTTTAAATAACTCCGAAGAATCCCCCCTTGAATAAATGCTTGATTCTGGAGACCAATAATAAGAATAACGACCCATAGGATGTATAACAGGATACACAAAGTATAGTAAATCAACATCAACTATTCGTCCCCTCAAATCATATTCAAACGGAATCTCTTGACTTTCTATTAATTGACATAGGTAATGCATGCGAGGAACAATCCAGTTCTGCCCTGTCTCTTTCGCCTCCTCATCATTTTTTACTTCGATGAAATGCGCATAAGTATCCCAATCTAAAATAGGTTCCATTCCATCCTTTGTGTAATTCAATTTTTTTACCGCTAATAATGAATGAAGTAGCTGGAAAGCCTTATTTTCTAATAAAATCCCACCTATCATTTCCAATAAAGTAAAGAAATAGTAGTTCACCAACCCCTCTTTGCCATGTTGACTTCGATTTTTATTCAAAGACTGGATTTCTTCAAATACCGGCAATATGTTTTCCCAATATTTATTTTGGTATTTAATTATCTGATCGACCAAACTCAAAAAGTTAAACGAATAATTGAATAGCTTTAAGTAGCCATCCCACAGAGATTTATAATCTTCTTCATCTACTTCATCTAAAATAGTTTCAAAATATTTTTTGAGTTTTCTTCTTTCTTCATCAATGGTCTGTCTTATCTCAACATCTGAGCCGGAGGTAATTAGATTCTTAAACCGGACTTGTGCAACCGCCTCCGATGTCTGTTCCGTTCCTTTTCTTGCAATTTCGACTCTATTCAAAACATCTTCCAAAAAATCAGAAGCGCTTTCTATATGAATAAACCTGCCATCTTGCCTTTCTTCTACTAACTCTTTTACATTGTCTTTAATTTGATTGTCGTGAACAGTCCAATAAAGAGTGTATCCTTTAAATCTCCTTTTGTTGAAACAGTCCATCACGGCCTTATCCTCTTTATTACCCGCATAACCTAACACAATTACGCCGTGTCTTTCGATAATGTCCAAGAACTCATTTTCAAGATCGTTATCGAATTTCTCTAAATTTTTTTGGGTATTCTTTATTTCTCCTTGTTCGATGGTGCCGTGGACTTTATAAATGCGGCAATTCTCTACAAGATGCCAGGGTTTGCTTGTCAAGACTTGCGCTCCATCTGTAATAACCGAATATTTCCCTCTTAATCCTACATCATCTAGCGAATGTTCGATTGAAGAATCAAAATTCGTTGTGATGATAAATCGGATTAATTCTGCTTTTACCCACTCTGCAATCAATTTATGAGCCTTTCCGGGTGCTTTGTTCTCAAAGAAGTTCTCTAAAAACGCTCTTTGTTCCTCTGTTGAAGGAAATAAACTTTCAATGATATCTGAATAAGTAGAGTCTTCAAAATTTTCTTCATAGTACGTTTCCATTTCCTTGTCAGTTTATTCTTTGTTCTCTCCCTCTTTTTGAGTTCTAATATGTCTTACTGTCTCTAAGAGGATTTCCCAGCCGGTAGGAATACCAGCATCTTTTGATACTCCTGCTCCGCAAAATAGAACATACTTTTTTTTCCCATCAGCGAGATTGTAAGAAAGCGGAAATATTGGATTAATATTTACTGGCATAGCACTTCCAACCTCCATCACCCTCGCCCCCATTTTCTATTCTCAATCACCAACTGTTTTTAGCTTTCTTTACATATAAGCTTTTCTCGTCTCAAGTTTCCACCGCGACAAAGAGGATGCACCCAATAACTGTGCGAATTGCATAACTACTTCACTCATACCCTTCCACAATCCCAATCTCTTCCTCCGTCAGCCCATACAAATCATACACCAACCGGTCAATCTGCACATCAACAATTCGTATCCGTCGTTCATAAAGCTCTTTATCGCGTTCCCTTCTCGCATCGTGGTATTTCTTCCGTAGTTCGAGCATTCGTATGCATAACGTCTTCAACAACCTTCAAACTCTATATATTGCCAATGGAATAATACCAATTGAAGGATATGACACAGAAAATTTCAGTCCCGTACTTACCATAATTTTTAGTATATATTCCATTATATTCTCCACATCAAGCATATTATATTCATCCTTTAGTTGTGGTTCTTCTACCGTAGTCTCCTTTTTGTCAGGGATCGTAGATATTTGCCCAACTATCGTCCACTTTTGATTTGGTTCTGTACCGTATTGAAATAATAATGTTTCCCGGTCATATTGCAGGTAGTTTTTATTAAGTCTGCCTAAAAGATACGGTGCAGAATCCGTACCTACAGGATATATTTTTAAGCTAATGATCCCTTTGTACATTGTGTCTATGAATTTTGATATTGACCTTATAGTACTATCCCAATCCTGAGCACCCATCTCTTTTAGCATTTCTCTTTTTTTCTGTTTCTTTTTATCTTTGGTTAAACTCATCGAAGTCAATTCAGCAACCGTGTCTGGAAGTTCTTTAACCATTTTGAATACAGTGTCTAAATATTCATAGTCAAATATTTTAACATTTGCTGTAATTTTGATAAATTCCGACTCTTTTAAGCCCTTTCTTACAATACCATCAACCCAATTTTTTTTATCAAACTTTTCGTTCAATACTTTAAGTTTTTTCAAATCATTCAGTTTATTTTCAAATAACACGTAAATATAATGTTGTAGGCTTTTTGTTTCAGTTTTTTCTTGGCGTAACAATAAACCTCCTTCAACTCCACCGCTTGCCAAAAGAGGCACACCGCCTTTAAATTTTCCTTTAATATCTTGTTCCTTTCCATTTTTTGAATTACTGGTCTCCGGAATGCCTTCGAAAAGTTGTGAAGTAAAAGATCGAACACGGTCTATATCGAGGTATATAAAATCTTTCAAATCCATCGTTATCACCTTTTAGTTAGATTGTTGTATCTATATTTAAAGATTCTCTTCCACAATCTTCACCTCCTCCTCAGTCAGCCCGTACAACTCATAAACCCGTCTGTCAATCTGCGTATCAACAATCTTTATCTGCCGTCCATAAAGCTCTTTATCGCGCTCCATTCTCGTATCGTGGTATTTCTTCTGCAGTTCAAGCATATTCTCAACCAAAGCTACAAGTTTATCGTGCTGTGCTTTTGTAGCAGGATCGTCAAAGTTGATAGTGAGGATTGGCAGTTGTTCGATGAACTGCTTATTTGCTGCAAAATAGCCACCTCGGAAGTTGGTAGTCACTTGCTTAAGGTAAAAGTTTAACAATTGAGAA
Source organism: Candidatus Methanophagales archaeon (assembly GCA_003336485.1). Lineage (GTDB taxonomy): Archaea > Halobacteriota > Syntropharchaeia > Alkanophagales > Methanospirareceae > Methanophaga. The sequence goes on along the minus strand of QENH01000199.1, from coordinate 40,457 downwards.
TTTAATAATCCACACAAATACAGATAACTAAACATCGTTTCGTCAATTGTGATGCCGTATCCACCCGTTGTGACATTGATGAAGTAAAAGTTATCGTTTTTATCGTAGTAAGCAGCAAGGTTTGTTATCATGTATGGGATCATTAACTTAGGCTGTTCCCACATGCCTAAATTTTGAGTGCGCCCGAAGCGGTACCATTGCAGATCCTTGAACTTTCCTTTCTCTCGCCCTTCAAGCAGCCTTTTATTTTGCTTAAGATACGCCCAAGCTAGAGGATATTGCTCTTGCATCTCCGTCGGTGTATAAAGACGTGCATTGCTCTCTTGGACTTCATAGGGAAAAAGTACAAGAGCAGTAGGATTGGCTGAGTAGCGGCTGATATTCCCGCTCCGAACGACTGTTTTGAGAACGGCCCGTTCAATTTTGATCCATGCGTTTAGTTCTTTCGACCAAACGTCAACAATATCTTCGTTTTCGTTTTGATATTCTTTGAACAGATAAACAGTGTCAGCGCTTGTAATCGAACCCTGAAACATACGTATCGCTACATCTCCCAACTTTATTGGTATCTCCCTCATTCGTTCAAACAGAGATGCTTCTGGACCTACAACAAAGTTCCATTCACCCCCCTTTACTTTATCCGCATGGATTTTGCCATCGGTTGCATCGCCGCTAATCCGCCAAGCGTTTAAGTCGCGAACTTTGACGTAGCGGAAGCTCTTGTTACCCGCCCGGTCCAAAAAAAGTAGACATGTGTAAGTACTTGCTCCATCAAATACCTGCTGGTCGCCAAAGTGAACGATTTTGCCCAGGTACTCCCCCCTTGCAGTCAACTCGCGTAAAGGTTGGCCATACTTGGCCTGGAAGAACTTATGAGGCAATATGTAACCCATCAGCCCTCGAACATTGAGTAATTGAAGTGCCCGTTCTACAAAGATGACATAGATGTCATAATTGCCTTTGCTAGCTGCTACAAAGTGCTTCTTGTAAAATTTCACCTCTGTTGGAGCCCACTCTTTCATGGTCTGAATCCGCACATACGGCGGATTCCCCACAACGCAATCAAACCCCCCTTTCTTTAAGATTTCCCCAAACCCTTTCACATCGTCATTCCAATCAAACACATTAACCCGCCTCATCTCCGCCTCGTCAAAAAGAGACCCCTGCTGCCCCAAATCATAATATTCCGGCCCGATAAGCGAATTCCCGCACTTGATATTATCACCCAGATTCGGCAGCACACCCTCCAGTCCCAATTTCATCTGCTGATCTATACTCTCCCGGCTCTCGTGCTCCAGCACCTTCAGTAGCAGACTCATCTTCGTCACTTCTACCGCCTGTGAGTCTATATCAACGCCAAAGATATTATCCAAAAGAATCCGCTTCTTTTCAGCCGTTGTTAAGTACCATTCATCCGCTTTAACTTGAAACACCGCCTCTTTATGCTTCTTCGGTTTGTTACTAACGTACCAATCCCGATGATACCGCAGCAGATACGTATACGCACCAATAAGGAAACTACCAGAACCGCATGCCGGATCCAGAATCTTTATATGTGCAATCTCTTCCGGCGTCTTTCCCGCAATCAACTTACCTACCGTATTCTCCACGATATATTCAACGATATACTGAGGCGTGTAATACACCCCACCCGCCTTTTTCACTTCCGGCTTCGTCTCCACCTTCGCCTGATGCCCTGCCGTCAGCCGGATAACCTTACCCAGAAACTGCTCGTACACATTGCCCAAGATCTCAACCCCGAGCACAGAAAACTCATACGGCGACTTCGGATAATACAGATCCTGAATGATCGTCTTCAAGACCTTGTCGTCTATTGTCAAGGCAGGCGTTATCCCGTCGCTATCGAAATCGAATATCCCGCTATCATATTTCGATTCCGCCAATCTAAAATGGTTCAGCAAATGCATGTACACGTCACTGGATTCAGCTTGTGTCCGCAACTGCCCATAAGGTTCAATGCCGCGATCTTCACAAATCCGCAGGAAGATTATGCGATCCAACAACTTCTGTACCGAATAGTTTAACTCGTATATACTCACATTAGGATCCCTTAGCGCGATATTCTTAGCCAGCTGCTCACGCCAGCTCTCTATCTCCTTTAAGAATTCGCTATCTACTGTCGCAGTGCCCTTCTTGCCCTTTGTAGATTGCGCGTACCGATCGAAACTGCCCTTGAGTACCGCTTCCTTTGAGAACACGTCGTAGATCTCGTCAAACTTATCGAGATACTCGTCAAACGTATAGTATGCAAACCGACCTAAGCCGGGCTTGTCCGTTGGATTTGGCTTCATCTGACAGTTGAATACCGAGAACTCCTCGAAATCCGTTACAATAGATAACTGCAGTTTCGCGCTCCAAGCATACCGTCTCAGTTGATATGATGGGGCGACGTCCTCTTTTATGTCCACTGCCGGTTTCTTCGCTTCGACAAAGAACTTCCGCTGTCCCCCAATCCTGAAACTGTAATCAGGTGCTCTTGTTGAATGCCCTACTTTTATTGCATCCTCGTGAACTACATCTTTGTATTGCTCTGCATAGCCTTGTTTATTGCTCACGTCCCAGCCCAAGGCTTCAAAGAAAGGGTCAATGAATTCTCGCCTTACTTGTGTTTCGTTATACGCTGACTTTTTGTAAACATCAAGATTATACCTGAATCGCTCAACGAGTTCTTTAATCTTTTGCTTTCCTTGTTCTTTTGTGTAAGTCATTTACCCTATATATTTCACTTTTTACCCTTTATAAGTATCATTTAGTTTAAGAGCATCCACGCTTTTAAAAACTTTGCATTATTCCAATCTACGAAATTCTTCAAAGCCCTGTGCTTTACATACCCATATAGCCGGTGATAAAGTGCGTGTCTCATGGGACGTTACTCAATCACCGTCTAAAAATGAGATACTTGCTTCCTAAAGGCTACACGAAAGAGTAACCATACTTTTTTCTTATCCATTCTTTTTGTCACCCTCTAAACCCCATTTCCGCTCATTCTACTAATCTCTGCGTAAGATCCACTAACGGCCTAACAAAACCATCCCCTACAGCAGTTCGCAGCCCTGCATTGCCCCTTATCAAATCCGCAAGCGGTGGACTGGAACTATAATAGATATGCCCATCGGCAAACCCTAATCTGTTCCCCACATACTCCCCTATTTTACAAGGAATCGACTCGAACTCGTTCCATTCATCTTCTGAGATGCAGTAAGTATATGAATTGTTTCCAGGTGCTTCTCCCGTTAGGCTACTTCCCCCTCCAAGAGCAAAGATATATTTGTGCGTTCCCGTATATAAAAACCGCGTGAAAAACGCTAACCGCGAAAACCTTTTTATATCGATTTATTTTACTATAATATGCAATGCATGATCAATCCTTTACTGTGGATATTATTGAAGAACTATTTTGTGCATTAAACGCCGTTGATCTAATTATTGGACCTAATCACATGTGTCGACGTGATTTTATACCCGATCAACATAATAGATGTAGTAAGAGGGGGTGATAATGGATGAAAGAGAAGAAACGGTACGAAAAAAAAAGCAAGTGAAAGGAACGTTTCGTCAGCGGCGATCTCGTCACTAATAAGAGGTTCTTCTGCGGTTGCCGTGCTGATTTTGCTGTTCGCCGCTGTTGCATCACTCAGTGCTCTACCCACTACAACATGGATCCCCATACAGGGGTCTATATCGGTCTCTTCTTCGCCATCGGGTGCAACGATACATTTAGATGGCTTTGTTGGGCCGTCGGTAACAACGCCTTACACATTTGCTAAAATACTCATTGGCACTCATGCACTTGTCCTCACTCTTGATGGTTATGAGATTTGGTCAGCGGATGTGCCCGTATTGGCTGGCGAGACCTCGCACGTACATGCAATAATGACTACGACTCCCACAACAGGGTCTATATCGGTCTCGTCTACACCATCAGGTGTCCCGCTAGTTTTAGACGGTCTTGTTGACCAGTCGGTAACAACACCTTACACGTTTGCTAATTTAGCCACCGGCACACATACCCTTGAGCTCGCTCTTGAGGGTTATGAGAGCTGGTCAACAACCGTACATGTATCGGCAGGCGAGATCACGCCCGTACATGCAATAATAACCCCTATTCCTACTCCACCACCAACAAAAGGGGCTATATCCGTAAACTCTTCGCCGTTTGGTGCAACGATAGGGTTAGATACCCCTGATGGTTCGTTTGATGGCCCGTCGGTAACAACACCATACACCTTCACTGAGATTTCACCCGGCAGTAGTACAATTACGCTCGCTCTTGATGGCTTTGAATGTTGGACAACAAAGGTAAGGGTATCGGCGGGCGAGACTTCTCACGTACACGCAACATTGACACCATATCATGTAAAAATCAATGAGATAATGTACAATCTACCCGGCTTAGATCGAAATCGCGAGTGGATTGAGCTATTTAATGGTGGCCCGGAAGACATAAACATAACCGGCTGGAAGTTCTTTGAATACTCTACCGACTCGTCTCATCTATTTACTCTTGGCCAGGACAGTATGGTTATCCCTACCGGAGAGTATGCAATTGTCGCTGCAGATGCAACTACGTTCTTAAATGAACATCCAGCGTGTAATTGCACAGTGATTGAAAGTGGATTCTGGTTAAGTAACACAGGGGACACCATAACACTGAAAGATGCTTCATCTGTCATTATTGACGAGGTGAGCTACCATAATTCCTGGGGTGCATCGGGAAATGGTAAAACGCTTGAACTAAATCTTACCGGAGGATGGGAAGAGAGCCTTGTAGACGGTGGGACACCCTGCAATCCGAATAGCGTGACAATATAAAGCGAGATCGTACCAAAACCAAATGAAAAATAAAATGTGCAGTAATTTATTGGCGGTTTCCATTTGTGTGGCGCTAATCGCAAGTGGTGTTGCAGTTGATGCGACATCAGGTAATGACACATTAAATCCGGATACCGCGTCGTCGCACTCGATAATACACGTGCCGGGCGATTTTGCAAGGATTCAATGGGCTGTGGACAATGCTAGCGCAGGTGACACGATCATCGTTGGTGCCGGAACGTATAACGAAAACGTGAAAGTAAACAAGCGTTTGACGATTAGATCAGATAACGGGTCGGCACATACAACTGTTGTAGCAGAGAAAGAGAACGCACATGTATTTGAGGTGACTGCCGGCTATGTGAGCCTAAAGGGATTCACGGTGAAAAACGCAATAGGGAAGAATGAAGCAGGACGGTATACCTACGCAGGAATGCATATTCACGCAGATCACTGTACTATTACAGATAACCGGGCTGTGGGCAACGCTTATGGCTTCTTCTTGTCCGATTCGACAAAAAACACGATTAGAAACAACACAGCATCAGATAATTATGGCGAGGGCATCTACTTGAATTATTCTGATTCTAATACAATAGCCAATAATGACGTACTAAAATCGAATTACCGCAATGGCATTCGTTTGTGGCACTCGCAGGGTAATACTGTATACAACAATGATATTGCATTGAACGACCAATATGGCATCCGTTTAGATTACGCGCACGATAACCTATTAGCGCAAAACAAAGCTCGTTCGAATAATCGCGATGGCTATTCCTTGGATTATTCTAATAACAATATCTTGATCAATAACATTGCAAACTTGAACAACAAGATCGGTATCAGCTTAAGTCATTCAAACGAAAATACCCTGATAAACAACACAGCCAGTGCAAATAACGAGGTCGGTATCTCTCTCGAGGCTTCGGGCAACAGCACCTTAAAAAACAACAGGATGGATGGGAATTATTACAACTTCTGTGTTATTGGTGATAACGTTTATGACCTCATTCAAAGCATAGATGCTACTAACCTTGTAGATGAGAAACACGTTTATTATTGGGTAGATCAGCAAAATCGCGTGATACCGAACGATGCGGGCTTTGTAGCTATCGTAAACTCATTAAATATAACCGTGAGAGACTTAACACTAACGAAAAATAGCGTCGGTGTTTTGCTTGCCTATTCGACGCTTTCGAGAATAGAAAATGTCAGCACATCGAACAACTACAATGGCATTGCCCTGGCCGCTTCGTGCAATAATATCATTATCAACAACTCAAATATCAATAACAAAAGGGGCATCAGTCTGGCCGCATCCAACTTCAACCTCTTAGCTCTAAATACAAACTTGAACAACCCTGACGGTGTAGTCTTGACTTCCTCGAACAACAATTTCTTGACCATGAACAACGTATCGAACTGCGAAAGTAATGGCATTTTAGTCGTGAATTCGCACAACAACATTGTCTGTCTCAACAACTTCGTAAACAATTTTGATACGGTTTGCACTCTTAGCTCCGCCACCATCTGGAATTCTATTTCTAATATAACCTACGTCTATAACAAAACGACATATACAAACTACATGGGCAACTATTGGGGTGATTACATCAGGGACGTTGAAATAGAGCGGGATACTGATGGCGATGGTATTGGCAATCAACCACACCACATAAGTTTCGCTAGGGACAGTTATCCGTTGATGAAGCCTTTTGAAAATTACCGCTACGTCATGTAAGTTGATTACTCCATGCCGCTCTCACAGCATCTATAGAAATATCCACCAATTCTGTGCCATTGTCACTTATGCCGACCCGCTTATCCTTTATCACAGTCCCTATTTCAATTATACAAACGTCATGTGTAGCCATCAACGCTTCAAACCTTCCTGCTTCCGCTTTCTGCACCTCCACCACCCACCTTGTGTTAGATTCTGAGAACAACTTGTAATCGCTCCTCAGTTCAGGATTCACCGCACCAATATCAATGTAAACGCCGCTATCTCCGCCCATACTCATCTCGCATACTGCAACTGCGAGCCCACCTTCCGAAAGGTCATGACAACTCGCTACTAACCCCGCCTTCATCGTGTCTTGTAACGCAGCCATAGACCGATTCAGCACTTTTGGGTCGGTCCTCGGCACTAATCCGCCTCCCACACCACGCAACTTATAATACTCACTGCCACCCAATTCCTTCTTTGTGTCGCCAATAAGATACAGTAAATTCCCCGCTTCCTTCAGGTCCACAGTAACACAATCTCTTATATCTTCACATACACCAATGCCCAGAATAGCGGGTGTTGGCGGGATAGATTCATTCATTGCTGCGGACTCATTATATAAGCTCACATTACCACTCACAAACGGTACGCCAAGCGAAGAAGCCATATGTCCTAAACCGCGACAGCATTCATAGAAGTCACCCATCCGGTCCGGCTTCTCAGGATTACCGAAATTCAAGCAATCTGCAAATGACTGTGGCACTGCACCAACCGCAGTCAAATTCCTACAGATTTCGTCTATTGCACTCGCAGCACCCCAGAACGGATTAATCTTACAATATGAAGGGTTTACGTCAGAAGTAATAGCGATTCCCCTATACGAGTCTTCCAGTGGCTTTATCACCGCTGCATCGCCATGCGTCTCTTTCCCTATTATCCCCTGCATCGGCTTTATCACCGTAGACGCTCGCACTTCATGGTCATATTGCCTTATAACAGCTTCGCGCGATGCGATATTAGGTGCTGCAAGCAACTGTTTTAACGTGACATTATAGTCATCAGGCGCACCCATTAACGGTTCCGACTCATCACGTGCCTTTAGCTCCATCGGACGTTCATAAAGAGGGCAAGAGACAAGGAAATCTGTTTCCAGCTCGAATATATTCTCACCATAGTAATTAATCTTCAGTTTCTTTGGTGACGCATTCACATCAGAAGAGCGGTTTGTAAATGTTTGTCCTAGAATCACCGCATCCACATCCCATTTATTAAATATCGCTAGCAACTCGTCCACATTCGCTTCCGGTGTTCCGATTAAAAACCGTTCTTGCGATTCCGAAACCCAGATCTCCCATGCGCTTAGCCCTTCTTCCTTCAACTTCACCCGATCTAAATGTATCTCGGCTCCACACCCACCCGCATGGCACATCTCGCTCACTGCGCATGATAATCCGCCACCACCGAGATCCTTCATCCCGCTTATCAACTTCTTCTCATTCGATTCTAATATCGCATGCATTAGCGGCTCCTTTGTTATCGGATCGCCAACTTGAACGGCACTTCTGAATTCCTCCTCTCCTGTTAACTCTACGGAAGCAAAGGTAACGCCATGTATGCCATCCCTCCCGGTTTTACCTCCGACCAGAACAAGCATCTCGCCTTCTCGCGCTATGCTCCTGCTCAGATCGGACTTCTTCATTATCCCTACGCAGCCCACATTCACTACGCAATTGCCCACGTAGCCGTCATCGAAATATACCATGCCCGCACACGTTGGAATGCCTATCCGATTCCCGTAGGCGCTTATTCCCGCAACAACACCATCAAACAGGAACTTTGGATGCTTCACCTCCGCGGGCAGCTTATCATAGCTATAATCCGGAGGCCCGAAGAATAAAGGGTCAATCAATGCAATGGGCTGTGCTCCCATGCAGACCACATCCCTGACGATACCGCCTATACCTGTTGCCGCACCGCCGTAAGGCTCTATCGCCGAAGGGTGGTTATGACTCTCGAACGCCAAGACAAATGCGTGCTCCGCATCAAATTCCACCACACCGGCATCTTCTTTTATCGCTAATATGCTCTGCGGCGCATCAATGCCAAATATATATTTTTGCAATATCTTCTTCGAGCTCTTGTAACAGCAATGTTCTGACCATGCCTGTGCAATGCTCTGCAGCTCTACTTCCGTTGGCGCCCTGCGCTTCAACTGGAAATATCGCTTTATCGCTCGCATCTCTTCTATATTCAGCGAAAGGCCCATAAGTTCACTTATTCGCTTCAATTCCACATCTTCCGCATCTTGTATCTCAAACTTCTTCATTAGCCGCCACCAACGTTTTTGGTCAAAATGATAATCAATATGAGTACATAACACCTATGCTTTAATGTTACAATAGCATAAATAAATCTTTATACATATCTATCCAATATGGATATGCAAATAAAAGAGAAACATGAGTGATAAAGAAAGCTTCTTGGACAGAATAGATATAACGAAATATTCGGTGAAGAAACTGATCGCAATACCACTTATCATTTTGCTGCTCGCTTTCGTCGCGATCGCGTACACGCAGATGAGCGTTGGTTCACCGGTACACTTAGGCATGGATTTCACAGGCGGTACGTGGGTGAAGATAAGCACAGACGAGACAAAAGAAGCGTTAGCTGCTAAGTTTGACGACTATCCCGTCATCCTCATAGGTGAAACAGGCGTAGGGAATGAGAAGCGGATAGAATTCGATCTGACAAGCGATTCGCTAGAGTATGACCGGCTGATAGGAAAGCTCAATAACGAGTTCGGAGTGGGCACGTACGAATTAGAGAGTATTAGCGCGCAATTCGGGTTGCAATACCAAACGCAGGCATTAAAGGCCATTATAATCGCATTCATATTCATGGCGATTGTTGTCTTCATCGCGTTTCGAATGGTCATCCCACCATTGGTAGTAATCTTCGCCGCTTTCTCAGACATCGTTGTCGCGATTGCCTGTATGAATATGATAGGGATGGAGTTATCGCTCGGCACGGTAGCCGCATTGCTAATGCTCATTGGCTATTCCGTGGACTCTAACATACTATTGACGGCCAATCTACTCCATAAAAAGGGCGATTTAGATCTGAAGATAAGAAATGCTATGAAAACTGGTATAACTATGACTTTCACTACCCTATCTGCAGTATTCGCCATGTTCATCGTTTCTTCTTCTATTCATTTGTTCTCCTCTCATTTCGCGCCTATACCCATATTGGTGGACATATCGCTTGTGCTTCTGTTTGGGCTCGTTATGGATCTGGCGAATACATGGCTGCTGAACGCAGGGCTATTAAAGCTGTATCTGGAGAAGAAGGAGAGTAAGAAATTCAAAAGGAAAAAAGGCGTTGAAAAGCTGGACGTGAAGAAGAAGAAAAGCAAAAACGCCATATAATATGAAGTGCTAATGCGCGTATTATTAGCAACAGGGAAGGAAGCAGCGGGTAGTGTTACGGAAGCTATAAGAAGTGTAACCGCTGTGATCTGCGATGTTCTTACACAAGACCTAAACATTGCTGCTTTCTCCACACCCAAATCGTTGAAAAGAGCGTTAGAAACAAATTACCGGTCTGAAAAGCCCGACTTGATTTTAGTTTCCGGTCTTTGCAAATCCGATTTCAGTGGCTTAGAGAAAGAAATTGGTACGCCAATCCGATTGGGACCCAGACAGGCCTATGATCTCGGAGATATTTTAGCATTCGCAGAGAAGATACAATTATCGCATCACATACCAGCTGATGAACTTATAGCGGTAAAGAGAAGAGAGGATGCGAAGACGCACCTGGATGCTTTGGAATGTGATATAGACCCCGAATTTACGATAAAAGGTGTGAAAATAGGTGGCGGTGCGAGACTGAAAGTATGTGCGGAGATTGTGGATGCAACTCAGCTCAGTTCTGATACGATAGAAAGAAAGATGGTGTATTTCCTAGAAAACGGCGCGGACATAATAGATCTTGGCGTTCATATCGGTGCCAAACCAGACGAGGTAAAACGAGCAGTAAAAGCAGCTTTAGCCGTCGCGGACGACATCCCTATTTCTGTTGATACCCTGGACGGGGAGCTCATTCTTACCGGCATAGAGACTGGCGTTGATATGGTCCTTAGCTTGACTAACGAGAATATACCAAAGGTGGGTGATGCGATAGCGAAGAATGATGTCGCTGCGGTTGTAATTCCCGATTCCTCGCCTGAAAGTCTATTTGCAAACATGAAAATGGCTACGGAACATGGCATAAAGCACCTAATTGCAGACCCCGTGTTGAATGCAATAGGATATGGAATTGCTAATTCATTATATAACTATTACCTGTTCCGGGAGGAAGACAAAGGCACACCTCTTTTCTTCGGCGTTGGAAATGTAACAGAGCTTATGGACGCAGATTCAACTGGTGTAAATGCGACCTTAGCAGGTATAGCATCTGACTTGAATGCAGATATTCTCTTTACTCCCGAATACAGTGACAAGGCGAGAGGCAGTGTAAGAGAGCTGCGAATCGCATCCGAGATGATGATGCTCGCAAAGGCACGTAAAAGCGCACCCAAGGATATTGGACTTGACCTTTTGGTGCTAAAGGAGAAGAGAAGGAAGCAGATCATGCGAGTTCATGATGAGCTAAATATCCCGGCAATGACGAATGAGGGGTGGAAACTAGATCCAAAGGGATGTTTTAGAATAGGTATTTGCACAGTAGAAAATGGAACAATGCTATATGCCGAACATATACCTACCAGGAAGCGGATAATAGACAGCAGTGCAAAGGCTGTGATGGATACTATCCTGCGATTGGGCCTAATTTCCTTACTTGATCATGCCGCTTATCTGAGCATGGAATTAACAAAAGCCGAGCTTGCACTGCGGTTGGATCGTAATTATGGGCAGGACGAAGAGCTATTCAAATGAAAATGTCTGAACAAAAACAAAATATTTGATCTCATTTCCTTCTTAATACTAGCACCAAATATGCAACGGTAATTAATCCTGCAATAGCGCAAAAAGCGTCAAAGCCCGGTATTCGGCGTTGCGAAGGACTTGGCGATGGTTTTTGTGTCGCCGTTTGCCTTTGGTCAGGTGTGGATACGGATGTGGGCGTTCGCTTTTTGCCAGGCGTGGACTCAAGTGTTGCCGTTTGCTTTTGATCTGGTGAAGACGTTGGACCGATCGACAACTTTCGACTTGATATGGGTGTTGTTGGAGCGACAGTAGGAGTTATAGTTGGTGTTATAGTTGGTGTAGGCGAGATGTCAGGTTCTTCGTCACGATCATATGACGATTTTGGCATGGGTGTTGGTTCTGGTTTAGTACGAACAATTTGAACCGTCTCTTCTTTTCCACCTGCGACAATCGAGAATTCACCGAGCGGGACTCCTTTGGTATCTAGGTCAAGTTTAAAATCACCATTTTTGTCTGCTGTTAATTTGATCGCCATGTCTGTTGTCAGAATTACAGAAGTTGCGTTATCTAATGCTGCGCCATATACCTCAACGTTTTTTTCGCCTCTGACATCAACCCCGGAAAAGGGCAGAGAAATAGAAAGTGTGGCAACACCATTCGTTGCTTTTTGGGGCCCGCTTAAGGGGTATTTAAATGTCATAAATAGTAGCGGACCTAACGAAACGCGAATATCTTTTATGTTCTCTGCTCTTACCGAGAATGTCTTCTTCCCAGCCGGGAAGTGAATGCCTTTGAACTCTTTTGAATACTTACCTCCTGAAACCGGTAAAGAAATCACAAATGACGATTTCAGTGATATCTCCTCGTTTGGTCTTGCCTTCCCGGATATTGATAATGTGTCACCCGGTACAACATCAGAGGGGTTTACATTCAGTTCCGTTACGCTTGCACCTGCATTTGTTACTGATACTATGAACGCAAAGAGCAAAAATAGACCTATGCACGGCACCACAATAATAAGTTTCATGTTCCTCTCGCACTATCACGTATATTCCATTTGTCAGCAAAGTATAAATTATTTTAATATAATATAATAGCCGGAATCCAATCAAAATAGACCTTTCCATTTGCATCTGTGAATTCTGAACATGTGATTGTCCCCCCAGTCACATTTGCCGTACGTTCATGAATGATTAGAGGGTAAGAGCCGGTGCAAATGCTGTAGTTGTAAGTCTCGCCTGCTACGAGCGTAACCGCATCAAAGGTAATATTACGCCAATCGCCACGATAACCCGTCCAATTTGCTTCCACAATAACGCCCTTATCGTTTTGGATTGTTACTCGTTCCGTGTGCCCGCATGTACCAGGGCAGAAATAGGTATATAGTTTTGATATAGTAAGTGTCTGATTTGGCGTTAATGTTCCGTTATGTATTCCACACATACAGGGATATTGATATTCGGACAAGCCTGTATCGAATACGGGTTTTGTAGAAACTACCTTGACCGTCTTATTTATTGCTCCTGCTGAGATTACGAATTCGCCGAGAGGTACTCCGCCGGTATTTACATCCAGTTTTAAATCACCATTAGAATCTGCTATGACTTTGATAGACATATCAACGCTAAGGTTCACAAATCCGGCATCTTCTGCTGCAGTTCCATATACATTGACACCTTTTTCGCCTCCAATATTTACCGTCATACCCATCATAGTAAACGGAACTGAAATGGCGATAGTTGCGATGCCGTTTGTTGCTTCTAGAGGTCCGTCAAGAGGGTATTCAACCTCAGAAAGGAAGAATAAAGGGCCTAAAGCTACACGAATATCTTCTATATTCTCCCCGGTCACTGAGAACTCCTTATCGCCCTTAGGGAATAGAATATCAACGAATTCCGCAGAATATTTACCGTCTGAAACAGGTAAAGAAATATCAAATGACGATTTTATCCATACTGTCTCATTTGGCGCTGCCATACCGGATAGCGACACATTATCGCCCTGTATAACTATTTCAGGGTTTACTTTCAACTCGGTTACCTCAGCACTGCCGATAGCTATGAAAACAGTAATTGTAAACGTCAATGCTAAAACGAGAATGACGAAAATACCCTTTGTTCCTATCGCTTCCTTTTTCATCGCTCACACAATATATAGGCATTCTAATATAAATAGTGTACCTAAACTAAACTAAAGAAAACATCACCAAAGAAAATTCATTATACTTTAAATAAACAAAAATAAAGAGTATATAAATTGTTAGGGTATAGGTGAAAGAAGAATCATGAGCGAAACAAAACCAAATATAGTAACATTAAAAGATGTTGGATATAGAGTAATTCTGGAAAATGAAGATGGAACTCCAAGGTTAGTATGGCGGGGTTTTGTAAAAGAAGGGCAATATGGTAAGTTTATCTCCATAGAGCAGCATTGGGTGCGAAAGATGGAAGGCGATAAGATAGTAGATAGTAACTTTGGACGAAAGCGTTTCAATTTCCCTTATGAGAAGGAAAAGTCATTGGCTATGTTTAAATCAATAAAAGAGCTATTGGGTGCTGCTTTAGATGCTACGTCCAGCGATGACCTGGCGAGTGAAGTAGAAGAGGAATTTGGTGACGAACTCGAAGGTCTCGATGAGTAGTTGTGGCATCTCAACGGAAGAAAGTTTTGCAATACTCTTCTGATCTATCGGTATAGGTCACATCGAAATCAGAGGGTAGGCATTTTTTATATGGATATTGTGCAAATCGGTAATCCATAAGAACGATGATGCAACGATCTTGCTCACTTCTTATGCCTCTTCCCGCCGCTTGCAGCACCTTTGTAATCGCAGGGTAGAGATAGCCGTAGTTCCTACCGGTTTCAGCCCCGTATTTACGCACATAATAGCCCTCTATCATCTTTACCTCCAGCGTTGGCGGGCTTAACGGCAATCCAACTACGATAATCGCCTTTAGCGTATTTGATTCGTAATCCATACCTTCGGAAAACGAGCCGCCCTGCACGGCAAGCAATATGCCGGCCGTATCATCCCTTAGCGTTTCATATAATCTATTTTTCTCTTCCTTTCCCATCTCTCTCCGCTCTATCATTACCCTACCCCTTACTGCGTCTGGCAAATAGGTAGCAACGCTTTTGAGAAGTGCGTATGAAGGGAAGAAGACGGCCATGCCACCTTTTACATATTTGGCCACTTCGCCTATCTTTACCGCCATATGCCTATACATCTCTTCGCCCCTTTTTGTATATTTCGTTGTAAGCGTCTTTGTAACGACAACCACACGGTTTTCCGATGGAAAAGGCGACGTATATTCATGTAAAACTATCTCCTTACCTTTTATCCTAGCCGGAGATGCACCTAAAACATCTGCATACATCTCGGTTGGGCATAACGTGCCGCTCATTAATATGGTTGAATGTGCTTTCGCGAATATCGGCTCGCTTATTACCGACGGGTCAAGCAGTTTGAAGTAGAGTCGTGGATATTCTTTCTGCGTGAGCGAAAATATCCGGAGACATTTCTCGCTTGTACTCCAGCCGTCTAGGAAATCGGCAACGCTGAGTATGTCCCTCTGCAGCATCTCGTTTTTATAGCGCACGTCGTCCGTAGTCCTGCTACCAGAGGTTTCAAGGTCTTCGGCAATGTCCCTGAGCGAGTTTACAAAATCGTCATAACTCATCGCTTCTATTCGGCCCCGCCTCAAGACCTTCTCCATCTCGTCCACCAGAAAATCACGGTCCACCTTCATTTCGTCCTTGTTGTCTTTACTTGCACCCATAGCTAATTTTTTGAAGATACTTTCCAAACCCATGAGATTACCCTGCATCTCTCGGTCTCTTCGGCGAAGATCTCGCGCTATACTAGTTACAGTGTTCATCCGTAATTCACTGCTGAGATTACTCCTTATCCGTTCTGGCAGGTTATGAGCTTCATCAACGATTACAATGAGATCTTCTAACCCCTTTTCTAGTTTCTCTAATACCCGTTCTGTGATGTCTGCGGAAAAGAGATAGTTATAGTCACAGACGAGCACATCAGCACTTCCTGCTGCTTCTAAAGCCATCTTATACGGGCATACCCCCCTCGTGGTGCACCAGTCGCATAACTGCTCCACATGCATTATCTCGCTTTTTAGCCGTTTCAGCGCTTCTTCGTCCTGTTTAATGAAATAGCGGCATCTTTTGTTCTTCTGTTCGGACCTGCAAAATTCGTTGAATAGGAAATAAAATTCCCGGTGTATTGGTCTCGTTCGTGGGCACATTGATTGCTTTGAGGTAATATCAACTGTGGTGAACTCGCGTTTTGCATGTGCCTTTATCAGCTTGAGCGTGTCAATAGCGATTTTATGCTGGCTGCGCTTGGAAGTGAGGAAAAAGATCGTTTTTCCGTTTTCCACTGCGTATTCTAATGCGGGAACGAGAGTGGCGACTGTTTTCCCTATTCCTGTAGGTGCATGCGCGACAAGGATTTTACCGCCTTCTACGGCGTCCTTTACATCTTCCATAAATTCCCGCTGCCCGTCCCTTATCGAAGGGAACGGGAAAAGGGTGGTATTAGGTCCTTTCATTTGGTTCCGGCATCATATATATTTAAGTCATGTATTCCGATATTAGTTTTGTTTTGATAAATAGTTAAGGAGCGTAATAAATCAAGAAAGCATATTTTTAGATAATCGGACTTCTGCAGAGGAACGCAGATAATCAGGATTTCAAATATAAGGAATTGACAGGGGCGATTATTAGAATCTTCTATCGAGTTTATAAATTTGATACTTTGAGGAAATAGTATTCTGCGTAAATCTGCGTCCCAAATAAGTAGAACTTATACTTTATATACAAAGAAGAAGCATAACAGAAATAAAAGTCAACGAGGGGATGTGATATGAACAGATATGTGCCTTTTATAACGCTGTCAGAGCTAAAACCGCGTGTTTGGATTACTCTTTCGGGCTGCAACTTCAAATGTAAAGGATGCTTTAGTCTCGCTCGTAATCCCATAGGCGAGCAGATGACAGTTGAACAGTTAATAAGCCTGGTGAAGGACTCAGCAAGCGGATGTTATAGCGCACTAGAAGAAGCGGTGATAACGGGTGGCGAACCTACGCTAAACCGGCATTACCTCATAGATTTGGTATCGCAGTTAAAGGAATTTGTTGGATGGATCGTGCTTGACACTAACGGGTATCTTTTGGACGATGTGTACTTAGAAGAGCTAATAGCGGCGGGTTTAACTGAAGTTACTTTTGATTTGAAGGCTTGGAGTGAAAAACTACATGAATGGTACACGGGATATTCAAATAAACGTGTATTGGAGAACATAAGGAATGCGTATGGAAAGGTAAAGCTCGTAGTGAATACCGTGTACATACCGGGAATTGTGGATGACCACGAAATAGAGCAGATAGCGAAGTTTTTAGCGGAAATAGACACAAATGATGAGATAGATTACCGAATAAATAGATTCCGGGCGGAATTGAGTTACGAGAAGATCTCACGGAATCCTGATCCCGAGGAGATGGAGTGTGCATATTCGATTGTTGCTAAATATATGAAAAATTCGGTGATCGGTAAGAGTTGTGTGCGAGAACGGAAGATAGCGGTAAAACGGAGCTGGATAACTGTATTCCCTGATGGTACGTTAAAAAGACGGACATTAGATGATTATCGGGAAGAGAATAAAAGGATGGCTTTAGTTTAGTTTAGCAGCCCACGAGATTACACAGATTTTCACTCAAAATCTTTCAGTACTCGCGTGATATTTTCCACCACATCAGTAGCAAGCAATCCATACCCTTTATCTGCAAATGCTAGGTCGCCTGCAGTGCCATTAACAAATGCAGCAGCAGTTGCCGCTTTGAACGGGTCAGAAACGATAGCGAAGAAAGCGCCTGTTATACCCGCCAGCACATCGCCTGTACCGCCAACGGTCATCCCCGCATTTCCTTTTCGGGTTAGCTTTACCCTAACACCGTCCGATATAATGTCCGTAGGACCCTTCATCAAAGTGACAACCTTGTTCCGCTTTGAGAACGCCTTTACAAACTCTATCCGTTCTTCGCTATTGGCTTCCAGAGGCACTTCTGCGTGATCGACCATACCACCAATCTTCGATAATTCGCCTGCATGAGGTGTTATGATAACGTGCTTATCTTTCAGCGGCAACTGCAACCCGTAGAAGCCATCCGCATCCACTACCACGTTCTTTGCATCCTCAATTATCATTCCTGCCGCCGTTTTTGTCGCTGCTTCTGCGCCCAAGCCCATCCCTATCACCACCACATCATGCCGCTTTATCAAGTTTGATACCACAGGCACGTCCTTCTCCACCAATATCTCAGAAGAAAGCGGTTGGACGATTAAATTAGGCGATATGGACGCGATAATGGAAGATACGCTTTTAGGTGCTGCTATTGTCACCCAATCGGCGCCCGCATGGAGTGCAGCAAGAGCCGCTAAAGTGGGTGCGCCAAAAAAAGGACCGCCGCCTACTATCAACACCCTGCCGTTATCACCTTTATGGCTGCTTGCTTTTCTCTTCGCTACTATCCGCACATCGCCAGGACCTGCTAATTGCTCCATCCCGTCTGGAATGCCTATGCCTGCAACCACCAATTCACCAACGCATTCCTTAGCATTTAATAAACCCCTTTTCGCACTGTGGAACGTGACAGTGAGATCAGCTCGAACAGCCTTTTCCGATTCGCCTGTATCGGGATCTAACCCAGAAGGTACGTCCACGGCGACAACAAATGCGTTTGCATCATTTATCAAATCAATTGCAGTTGCTTCCGGCTCTCGTATTTTACCGCTTATTCCTGTACCGAAGATCGCATCTATTATCACCTCTGACGGGTATAGCGTTTTGAGTTCCGAAGAGTCGGTTATCTCTGTAGTGTCATAGCCGTTTTGTTTTAAAATGCGCATGTTTCTACTCGTCTCTTCTGTTCTCAGATCTTTTGAACGACCAAGCAATACGATTTTCACATCAAAACCGTCCAAATGCCGTGCTGCCACGAAGGCATCGCCGCCGTTATTGCCCTTACCTGCCACTATCGTTACGCTCGTTCCTTCGCTTGTAAACCGCTTCTTTATCTCGTTTGCAACGTTAGCGCCTGCGTTTTCCATTAGCTGTAACGGTATCAGCCCATAGAATTTGCAGTTCTCATCCAGAGCGGCCATCGCCTCTGATGTGATGTGTCGTATCATTATTATTCCCGCCTATCTATTTTCTTAGCAAGTGTGATCATTAAAAAACCGTTTTGCATGCGAAATCGTCTGTTATGTGTCCACAGCAGATTGAACTGTTACAACCCGCTCATACTTCTTCTCTTCTCCCAGTACCTTAGTCGCATCTATTCCGAGCTTCGTTGTCAGCCCATTCAAAGTAGAAGGGTCAAGAGAAGAACCTTTTGCTTTTGGTATCAACACCAGATCTTCATCCCATCGAACCCGAGTCGCTATTGCATACTCCACCTCATCAGGGTTAAAAATATCTATATCGTCATCCACAACGACAACACGTTTTAGGCTAGGATGTGCGGCAAAAGCAGCGATAACTGCATTTTTCGCCTCGCCCTCTTTTTCCTTCTTTATCTGTACTACTGCATGCAAATAGCAGCATCCGCCATCGGTCAAGAAGACATTCTTCACTCGCGCCATACGCTCTACCGCTCTAAAGATCAAAGGTTCGTACGGCACGCCCATAAGCAGCTTGTGCTCCGCACCTGAAGGCAAGATAGCATGATAGATCGGATCTTTTCGGTGATACATCCGTGTAAGCGTGATAACCGGCTCCTGCCGCACAGTGTCATAGGTGCCAGTAATATCCAAGAACGGACCTTCTTTTGCACGTTCGTCTCCTATGACACCTTCAAATGCGAATTCAGCATGCGGTATTGCCACGCCGTTATCTAATTTGAAAAGCTCTATCGGTTCGCTCTTTATTGCAGATGCATATTCAAATTCCTTGCCCGGAGGCACTCTCGTCGCTGCAGCCAAAAGGATAAGAGGATCAACTCCGATTGCTATTCCTACTTTCAACTCCTCGCCTCTTTCTATTGCTTCTCGATGCATCATATACAAGTGCCGGGAAGGGACAAGCCTCGCGGCTAATCGTTTATCGTCTAATACCATCATCCGGTGAAACGATGCATTTCTCACGCCATCTAGTTCCGCAACAACTACACCTGCCGTGATATACGCGCCACCATCTCTATTGAAATATGTTAATATCGGTAACTTACCCAAATCAGGCTCTGTAACCACTTCTTTCGTCGGTGAATCCGTCACTATGTTCACCATGCCGCCATCGCCACCTTCCGATATTTTAGCCATGAATTGCGCGGTATTTGCAGTTCTTGTACCAAGCAACTCAACCAGTGTTTTTCGCCCGCCAACTAGGTTCATTATGACCTTATACGAGCCGTCAACAGCGTGGAAAAGAACCGGGTGACCTTTTCGTTCATGCTCTGCACATATAGCTGCCACCTCGTATTTTGATGACACTGCCGCCCCTATTTCTATTACCTTTCCTTCCTGCGCTAATTTAGCTATGTACTGTCTCATTTTCGTATATCATATAATATGTCGCCTTATGAGCTTTATAGTTCACAAAAAATTTTGGGTTACTTCACATAACCGCTTTGTGGCTTCTTTGATATCTTTTGCAGCGTATATCGCCCTGCCTACGATCGCATAGCTCGGAAAATGCTTTACCGTCTCAAATGCCGCTACTATATCGCCACCTTGATGTTCTTTACCTATTCCAGGGAAGAGGAAATTCGGCTCTTCTAGTTCCTGTTCTAATAATCTACAGTACGCCCTCATCTTTTCTATTTTGGTCCCGGGAATTACGAAATGCTCAACCCCCAACTTTGTTGCGTCCATATACATCCGCTTTGGTGCATCATCAGCGATATAACCGCCTTCACTTCGTAGATATTTGCTGTGTGTCATCTCACCACCAACTATCGGCGTTAAGCCGAACTTAAAGCAGCCCTTGACCGTGTCCTTTAGCTTTTCGGTCCCTACACCAATAACGGCTGCTTTTAACGTTTCCGGTCCCGCTTGCGGGAATATTATGATCGAACTTACCCCCGCCGCCTTACAAACCGCTAATATGTCACCACCACATATTTCGGGGATGTCTGACCCTAATTTCTGATGATCGTAGATTATCGGAAGATCAGTATATGATGAAATCGTTTCACATATATGGGGTAATCCATACTTCAATGCTAATATAGCCCCTACTTTATAACCCACTACACCATCTATGTCGCTTGTCTCTTCTACTATCCGCTCTAACTCGCCTATATCTTTCACATCACAAGCAGGCATAATACCATATCTTGACTTGAAGAGTTGCATTTTATCTCACATTTAAGAATCCATACATGCATATAAAATAAAATTTCTTATTGCTTTTTTATAGCTACAATGAAGATGCAGGATATAAGATGCAAGATACATGAGTGGGTTAATACTATTTCAGGCGTATGTGAATCTGCCGATACAAAACGAAATATCTCGTTAGGGCGAAAAGAAATCTGGAATTGCATTAACGCTGTGGTATTTCCCTATAGTATATATGTCCCATTCATGCATCCGGCATCTTGCGTCCTAACAGCCCTACAAATGCTTCTTTTTACAACCGGGTTCCCTCTATTGTTTTCTCGTGAAAATCCGTGTAATCTTATGGTTTCATGGTGCCAGCCACCCATGTAAGAACATGACGATCAAATAAACAGCGAAGAAGAGAAGCACTATCATCACTCCTGACCCTATGCTTAATTTCTCCATCGGCTCGTCCACAAGTTGCGGCTTCTCTTCTTTCTGATCCCGCTCTTGCCCTATATCCTCAGAACCAAACGGGTTCCGCAACTTCGTGCATGTCGCTGTTATCAACACAATAGAAGCCGCTGTGGGATTCCTACTGAACCAAACAGCGGAATCGGTGAGCTTATGTACTCCTCTGTCCATAGCATTCGCAAAAGCCGTCAGCGGTTTCTCGCAGAACCATATAATACCTCGTCCTACCCGCCTATAGAGGCAATCTATATCGTACGTTATCCGCTCATGTGGCATAATCAGGACCCTAAATGCAAAGAACATAAACGCGGTCATCACCAATAACTCCAGCGTGCCTACTGTATGTGCAAGAGCGAACGCATCGTAGTGTAATGCCACTTCTTTATACGGTAGAATCTCATACAGCATCTTCGGATACACACCAAAGGCAACACAAAGGAACGCTACAGCGCACATTGGAATAAGCATAAATATTGGCGCTTCCTTTGCTTCTATCTCATCATTTCTCTTGAAAAAGGTGAAATAAGTGAGTTTTAAGAACGACAGGAACGTACCTATCGAGCCCAACATCAAGATGAGTGCGAGAATATGCATATGTGACAGTTCCGCAGCGTGTATTATCATCCCTTTACTTACGTAGCCATTAAACCCTACAACACCCGAAATAGAGAGTGCTGCTATTATGCACGTTATCGTCGTTACTGGCATCTTCCTCGCCAGTCCACCTAGTTCGGTGAGGTTCATCCGCCCCGTTGAATATATCACTGCACCCATACACATAAATAGAAGCGCCTTATACAAGATATGGTTGAAAACATGGGCAATACCGCCGTTTATTCCTATATACGTACCTATTCCCACTCCCGCCACCATGTAGCCCACCTGAGATATGATATGATAAGAGAGAAGTTTCCGCACGTCGTTCTGCAGCAGTGCAAATACAACTCCGTATACACACATCAAGCCGCCCAAGTATGCTATAAACGGGATCCCATCACCGAAGAATAGCGAAATTTCCGCACCCGGGAAAGTCCTTGCAAGTACATATACGCCTGTTTTTGTCGTGAATACACACATGAATACTGCACCCGCGAGTGTCGCTTTAGGATATGAATCCGGTAGCCAGGTATGCAGAAATATAAATGCCGTGTTCACACCTATTCCAATAAGAAGGAGGAAATACCCTATGCCCATTTCTACAGGGAAATGGCCTATACCCAAAGCTCCTGGTACTAGCGAGATAGCGCCTGTGCCCATATAATTTATTATTATCCCTGCGAGAAGGGCACATCCACCGAACAAATGAAATAGTATATATCGCATCCCTGCGTTCGTTGCCCGCTCTGTCCGAGTGTACCAGATCAACCCGAGCGAAGCGAACGCCATTATCTCCCAGAAGATATAGAGCGTGAAGAAATCGCCGGCAAATACCGCGCCCATCGCACTTCCTAAATATAATAAGCCACACATAAGCTCGCCATTCTCTTTTACTATGTCTAACGAGTATAATATCGCAGCAGCGCCAATTATGGCAAATATATAGCCCATTATCAGGCTCAATCGGTCAACATATAAGAATGTCAGATCTAATCCGGGTAGAACAGGGAATACCCAACCTACGTGTGGTTCTAATACTGCCACACCTATTAACCCCACCACCGCTAAGAGGATAAGATAAACCTTCCTCGCACCGCCCTTACCGAACAGAGGTAATAACGCAGCACCGATGAAATAAAAGATAAAAGGGGGTATATTTGCAATACTACTCATATCAATCATCTTGCCGCCCCTCCTTTTGTATTAGCGACAATATCTGCATCGCTACCAGAAATAATCCTACTCCTACCACACCGAATATGAGGTAGAAACCCATGATATGGTCATCATACATAAACAAAACCACAGCTACACCCAATACTACCGCTATTCCTATCAGCACTATTTTCAGTATCTTTCCGATCATTGCTGTCACCAATACAACGTAGTTTAGCACGTTTTATAAGTTTTACCAAGAAATCTATGCCGATGTATAGGCATGTCCGTATGCAGGTGCATGCTTTGGCGAGGGTTGCTTGTTCCCGCTCATAACTCGGCGGAAGGTGGAATGTACTGAAAGCAATTTTGGTGAACTCCGAAAGTGCGAACCGCATACCCGCCGGTTATATGGCCAACTTAAAGACGAGGCGGAACAGAGCGAAGTGACGCAGAGTTCCGAACCACGCGCATAGTATAAGTTCCCCTTTTCTGTTTTTTTACTGTTTTCACCTTCCCCTTTCAGATCTTAAATATATATATATGCTTCTACATATGCGTTTAAAAACTTTCCGGTTTTTAGCGCGATCCCAAAATTGGGATGGTACCGATTTCTGCAATGACGTATAGCGTCTTGCAAATAAGTTCCAAAGCCATAAAAACAATATCAGGAACTTCAAAAGGGGGTTCTATTCCAAAAGTACTTGCAGGTACTTTTCTTCATTAACGTTTGATAAACTAAAAGCTTGATTGCTTGTTTGTAATGGTTTGATTTTTGGGACAACTCATTGTACCGGTCCAAGAAATTAGTAATATTTTCGCCTCTCCAAAGGCCATTCCAAGTTCGCAAGCTTTTCCCGTTTCGTAAGTCCTCTGGATCACTATGTTTGAGAAAGGAATAAGATAAGGACCGTTGATCACCACAACAAGTTCTTCCAAATGCATACCTTATCACAATCCTTTTTAATTTGATATTATCGCGATCATATAACGTCATGAGCGTATCAGAAGTTCCCCAAATGGGAATTTAAGCGGAGCATAGCGTAGCACCGTAGCCAGATACGCTCGGTTAGGTGACGTTGCCATTAGGATTCCTCTTTAAGTTGTTGCCAAGCTTTTAAGCCTTTTTTGATTCTTTCTTGAAGATCAGGCAAAGAAACTATTACGACTTTACCAAAACGAGGATCAGACTCTAAATAGAACAGTTTTGATGGCGTGTCTGCAACAAGTCGTATGGCTACGAAACATAAATTTATGAATCCGACATTTTGCACTATCCCATTAAATAAAATCCGATGGGGATTAAGTTGAAAATTTTGACTCTTTTGCCATAAATCAGCACGGATTTCTATAGGAGACGTCCTTGCATCTATTTCGAGTGCGATATTTCTAAGCCTGTGGCAAATCTTGAGCCACTGGAAGCTTGATTCAAGATCCCAAGGCATAGGATCTCCCGAAATCCACTCATTATCTTCAATGTGAGCGAGCAATTGGTCATTATGGTCATATAATTTGAGTTTCTGGTTTATTTTTAGCTTGCCTTGGCCATATTTTCTCTCGATGTTAAAAGGATGTAACTTATAAAATCGTTGCTCGTCTTCAGTCATAGCTTCAACGGTCGCTTCATGATGACTAATTGGGCAAAGGATCATTATGTCCTGAGGGTCTTCCGAGCTACGCACAATATGATGATACTCAATGATTGGATTACCACACTTGCATCATCCAAAACCTGCTTTTTGCCGTACCAATCTTTTGATAGGTTCCGGGATAGTTGACCGAGCTTTTTCCCCTGCCATTTTACATTTCTCTCCGTTACGTCAATAGCAATGTCGCATAACTTCGGTATATCCGAACTCACTTCGCATATCCCTCCGATTTGGTGTTATATCCAAACACAGTTCGCATATACTCATTTAACTGAAACTTCTCACTCCTATTTTACCTCTTGACTTTTAGATAGGAGGGCGTATATAAAAGACCCGTGTGTTTTCGCAATGCCGTATATATAGCGTCTTGCATGTTTGCGAAGTGGCATAGCCGTTTGTGTACGCGTTTTCTAACAGTTCATCTAAATCTTTGATCACTATTGTGCAGTCTTAGAACTATTTTGCTTCCACAGAAACTCCTGTTTTTTGTTTAGCTCATTTTTACGCACAATCACATATAAACAATCTACGAATTTAAAACTCACCACGCAAGCAAGCGAGCGAGCGAGCGAGGGCAATTTGCGATGCAACTTCTTGTCAACAGCAGGCTGGTCATTTAGACTGTGCCATGCACATGTTCTATCCGCCCCACCAATTCACGTGGATTCTCATGCAGCACTCGTTTAACCTCCTCATGATCTAATCCGGCACCAGCAAGGATTTTAGCACCCAGATCTTCTGTAAGGAAATCATCGGGCGAATGCAAATCAGAATTGAGCACTAGTTTCGCGCCTACCGCTTGTGATATGCTTGCAACATGCCCATTTGCAAGACAATGCCCCCGCCTTGAGCTGATCTCAAGATAAACCCCCTTATCCTTTGCCATTTCCACTTCCTCTGCACTGATAAGTCCCGGATGCGCAAGTATATCCACTTCAGGATTGCTCACTGCTGCCCGGTTCGTGCCACTTTCAACGGGCTCTACTAACGTCTCACCATGCACAACTATCAGTTCCGCGCCCAGACCTTTTGCGATATTTACCAGCTTCTCTATCTTCGCGGGCGGCACATGAGTTATCTCAACGCCTATTACTATTTCTAGCTTCGACACATATTCCAGCTTCTTTAATCCGCCCAGCACGTACTCCACGTTAGTGAAATCCACGTGGTCTGTTATTGCAATTGCATCGTAGCCGTTAAATACCGCCCTTCTTATCAGTTCACTGGGTATTAACTCGCCATCGCTGAATATAGAATGTGTATGCAGATCAAACATTTTAGCGCTTTGCGGCCTTTGTCTTCTCGCGCATCTCCCTTATGCCAATTGCAATATCCGCCATAATCGTACCTTTTTGGCCGCCTTTAGACACTAATACGCGGCCACTCTTCTCCCATTGCGTCTTCGGATATGCTTTCTCTGTCTCCACCTCAGGCTCCAACTTGAGCAATCTCGCAACCGTTTCTATCTCTTCCACTTTTGGTGATTTGACCGCATTTTTTCGCGATACCTTTCGACCTTCCTTTCTCGTCCTACCCGCAGCTAAATACGCAGGCCAGATAACCCTTTTTTCTGTCATTTTTCGCTCTACTATTCTCTACTGCCCAAAAATAGCGCTTTTCAGGCCTGTCCATACATCCTCCATACTTATTCCCAGCTCCCGCCAGACGACATAAGCGCCAACAAACGTGCCTACTATGCTACCCAGATTTGCCAGTGCCGCTACAAGAATGACTTTAAACAGCTTGTTATTCGCCAATTCTCGTAATGAGTTCGCATTCATCATACCTTTTATGTCTTCTGCTGTCGGCTTCCTTATATAAGCCTCTACCAATCCGGCAAACCAACCAGCAGCTAAAAACGGGTTCAAAGAAGTAAGCCAGGCAACGGAAAATGCGGTGAGTACCGAGAGCGGATGTCCTCTTGCTATCACCACACCTATCGCAGAGAAAACGCCATTTATCACTACCCAATAAAGAAACGCACTAAGAAGAACATCCCAGGAAATACCGGAGTAAAAAGCCGCTATAAAGACAACCACTAGCGCTACACCTATCCCTAGTCCCAACAAATGCTTTATGCCAAACCGCTTCTTATTAGGAAGCGTGCATAACTCCTCCTTTGGCGGTATTAACTCAGGATGGCGTAGAAGATTCTTTATTCCTGCTACATGTCCTGCACCTACTACTGCAACGGTTTTCCTCTGCTCTAAATTGTCAGTCGAGCTATGATGTTGGAGTTCCAAGAGACTTCCCGCGATATACGCATCCCGTTCGTCTAATAGTGCGGTTGCAGCGCCCGGCGAAAACTCTCTCAGTTCTTCCATCAATTGCGTTACCACGTCTTCATCAGTTATTCTATCCAGATCTATACCGTCACCCACACTCATACCACCAATTTGTAGCTTTGTGACACCGTCCTTATCATCTCCACCTTTCCCCCCGCCTCTTATATTTGTGATTGCAAATAGCATAGAAAAAACCATTTTTAACTTCTCAAAAAACTTCATCTTCTTCCAAAATCGCTGCATCGTTATCTGTATCGGTCTGTCAATTAACGCGATCTTACAACCTTTCTCCTCGGCTTTCCCTATTGCCGCCATCATATCTGCACCGGGCTCAATTCCTAACTCATCGCCCATTTTCCTCTGCACATATGCAAGCAGCCAATGAGTGAGTATTAAAAACGGACTGCTTGTGCTTAACGTATCCTTAACAGAAAAATTCTCGACTTCGCCTTTCAATGATTTGTAGCGTGCCTCACATAGCTCAACAGCGACTACGTCCGGATTTTCTCGATCTATTACCGCCTCTACTTCCTTAACGCTCTTTTCTAATATGTGTCCTGTGCCCACTATGATTAGATCATCTGTAATAGCACCCGTAGCATCATTATCGCTCATACCTGCTTCTACATTCTCCCAGTCATTTACCGTAAATACTTAATATCTTCTGGACTTATAAATCATAGCGTAGCTAGCCAATCGCCTTTTTTATCGCTTTAACCAGCTCCCGAAGATCAAATGGCTTCGGAATGAGTCCAACGACCTGTTTTTGCTTCAAAAGCTCTTTTTCTTCCGCTTCTGGAACATTAACCGCAGACACGTAAATTATTTTTATCTTTGAGTATCGCTCAGTCGTTGATATCAATTCAACGACCTCTTTTGCTGTTACGCCCGGCATCATTATGTCCAGCAGGATCAAATCAGGGTGTTTTCTGGCTTCTTCCAATTCCTTTAATGCCGCTGTACCATTATGAGCACAAGAACTATCATAACCTTCCTTCTCCACTATCTGCATCAAAACGTCACGTGTGTCTTCTTCATCATCCACAATTAATATTAGTGGTCTCATGTTTCATCGGTGCCCTCTTCATCCACTATAGATAGCGATTTCTGCGCTAAATATCTGACCTCTGTTCCAGCTCCAATGCACCTACCGGGCAGAGATTAACACAAGCTTTACAGTTGTTGCATTCTTCAGCATTTATCTCTAGCCATAAACCCATCAAATCTATTGCCCCTGTGGGACATACAGTGACACACGCACCACAATACCCACATCTGTATCTATCTATCTTTATCATTTTTCTCCTTGAATATCTGTCCCTCAAATGTGCTGACCTCCGTATCCTTCAGTAACCACGCATCCTGTGCTAAGCCTGCTTTCCAGCACGTTTGACATAAAAACTCCTCCACAGACCAGTTATTCTCTGTAGCTACTTGAGGCAGTAAAAGCCCTTGATATATACCTCGTTTTACAATCAAGCCATGTCTTCCTATCTCTATTTGTTCTAGCAATTTCTCGGGCTCCGCATTTAACACCTGCGGCGTAGTGAGTATCGTGAGTTCTATCGTCACATCCTCAAACTCGTCCACTGCAACCGGAGGGAATCGGGGATCGTTGAGCGCTGCCGATATCGCAGCATCGATAATCGCATCTTTTAACTTAAATACGGGATAGGGGTAGCCTATACAGCCTCTTAGATTATTATATTTATTCAAGGTGACAAAAACACCTCGATTCTCTTCAAAACTAACAGGTAAGTTATCTGGCGCTTGTATTCTGCTGTTCTCCCTCAACTGTCCCTCTATCGCAGCTCTTGCGAGTTTTAATCCCACTTCCCCCTCTTCTTCCGTTGGCATTTTTGCTTGCTTCTGCATGCGGAGGGCAGGATTCGAACCTGCGAACCCCTACGGGAGCAGATCTTGAGTCTGCCTCCTTTGGCCACTCGGTAACCTCCGCCTTGCCAGATCAAACGATTATCGTTGCAGCCGAGGCTATCTTCGCGAACCGCTCCACCGCTTCCCGTGCAACAGGCCCCCTTATCTCTGAACCCGTTGGCATACCTTTCTCATCCACAATAACCGCAGCATTATCCTCAAACTTCACGCGCAGCCCCGAAGGTCGCCGGAACTCCTTACGCTGCCGCACTATCACTGCCCGCACTATCTGCTTCTTTATTTCTGGTCTCCCCTTTTTCACTGATACTATCACCACGTCCCCAATTCCTGCCTTTGGGTATCTGTTCTTCACACCACGGTATCCTTTTACCGCTATTATCTGCAACACCTTCGCACCAGTATTATCCACGCAGTCTAAACGTGCACCAGTAGGCAATGCCTTTGTTATCTTTGCTTTTATTCCCTTCATACTACTACCTCGATATGTCTTTTAGCGTTAAATATAAAAAAATCATGATGCTCGCTTTTCTACCACCACAAAACTTTTCGTCTTACTCAGTGGTCTGCATTCCGCTATCTTCACCACATCCCCCACTTTTGCATTTATACAGGAGGGATTATGTGCAGAAATCTTCGATCGCCGAGGTTCATACCGCTCATATTTCCTTATCTTTTTTAGGTATGTCCTCAAAACAACAACTGTCTTCTGCGCTTTAGCACTTATCACCATGCCTTCTAAAACCTGTCCTCTTACCGGCAACGTGCCATGAAACGGACAATTGACATCTTCACAGTCCTTATCAGGATTCTTGACTTCTATTCCTATGTTTCGCATCTTAATAATACCTCATAATATGTAACCTTGCATATTCACTTCTTTATCCTATCTTCGGGTCTTGAAACGATCCGATCACCTTTTACTCGCACACGTACTCCACCGCCCAACTCAAAAATGAATGTGTTTCCTGCTTTTGCTATCCACTTCTCATTCTTTCGCTCTGTCTCTATAACCAGCATATTCCGCGTCTCGTCAACCACCGCCCCACAGAGCCCCATCATGCTATTATTCGTACTCGCCCCAATTTCTGCTTGCAACCCTATCAGTTCGTGCTGCAATATATTGTGCTGAGTTATGTTCATCATTTATCTTTTACTCCCTAACGTATAGCCCATTTCGCGCAGCGTCTTCTTTACTAGTTCTTTCTGGTCTCCCTGCAATTCAACGCAGCCTGTTTTTACCGTGCCACCACACGCACATATCGACTTTAACTCCTTCGACAGCGCTTTCAAGTCCACTTCTTTCCCATCCATTCCCTCTATTATCGTAGCAAATTTACCGAATTTCCGTCTCACTGTAAATACTTTTACTACTTGCTGCTCCTTCGCGATCTCCTTGCATATGCATAAGTCTTTTGGCAATCCACATTTAGGACAAACCTCCATGTTCATTTCTCTTCTTCTCTTCCCTTTTCTCCTTGAACGGTTTTTATCCTCGCTATTGCCTTTCTTATCTCTCCGATCCTACCAGGATTATCAGGCGCTCCACCTGTGGCTATCATCCCTCGTTCATGTAACAAATCACTCACCAAACTCTCCAATTCATCCTGCCGCTCCTGTTCGCCCATCCTTCTTATCTCTTCCATCCTAAATATACTCATTCTTCCTCTTTCTCTTTCGCTCCTTCAACTTTTAATTTCGATTCTTCCACCTTTACCTCCTCGACCTTTGCTTCTTCCACCTTTACTTCTTCAGCCTTTACCTCTTCAACCTTTGCTTCTTCCACCTTTGCTTCTTCCACCTTTGCTTCTTTAACCTTTACTTCTTCCACCTTTACTTCTTCCACCTTTACCTCCTCGACCTTTGCTTCTTCCACCTTTGCTTCTTCCACCTTTGCTTCTTCCACCTTTGCTTCTTTAACCTTTGCCTCTTCGACCTTTGCTTCTTCCAAACCCGCCACTTTTACAACATCCATGCGAAAGGAATCGGGTATATTCGCATCGGGCGCTACTATCCAAATCATGACACCTATAACGCCTGTCTTTTTCTTCGCTATAGAATACCCCTTGTCCACTATTTCCTCAGCTACAGAACCACAGTGTTTTATATAGCCCTCTACCATCTTCTCCACACGGCCACGCGGTCCTCTAAGCTTTCCAGACATGGTGATCTCACAGCCAAGTGCTCCTGCACCCATTATACGTTGCAGAGTTGACCGCCCAGCCCTTCTGAAATGCCAACCTCGCTCTATTAGCTTTGCAAGTCTATTAGACATCAATTGCGCACTTAGCTCAGGCGCTGCTATAGGTTGAACATCTATTTGTGGATTATCCAGCTCTTGTCTCTTTGTTATTTCATCGGTCACCTTTTTTATTCGCTTACCATTCTTACCTATTATCATTCCCGGCTTCTCAACATGGACCGTTATCTGCGTGCCCATAGGGGTCCTTTTTATATCCATACCCCCATAACCCGCTCTTTCTAACTCTTTCTGGAAATATTCGTCCATCCGAACTTTCTTTATCCCTTCTTCCACAAATATCTTCTCTATCACTTTCTTCTACTAGCCTCCCACTTCCTTTAGCACTATCTCAACAGTGACGGTCTCCGTATTCTTGGGCGTAGCACGACCAAAAGCACGAGGCATTATTCCATGAATTGTACGTCCCTTCTTCGTGGCCACATGCCACACACGCATTAGATCAAGGTCAAGCCCTTTGTACTCAGCACTGCCCTTTGCATCACGTAGCAATTTTAATATCGCCGCGGTTGCCCTTACGGGATATCTCCCCGCATACCATTTATTTAGCCCCCTACGATGTCCAACTTTCCTCTTATAGCGCTTGAATGGGACTGCCACCTTCATTCCAAGCACATCCTCCAGATATATCTCTGCAGCCCCTACATTCTTACCCTTTATCGCTCTGCACACTTCATTCGCATGCTTAGGCGATATATGGAGTTCATAAGCCATGGCCCTAGCTGTCGTCTCCGGATCAATTACGTTTTCCGTGCAATATTTTACCCGACCCATTTCACTTATTTCAGCGGTACATACTTTGAAGACTTTGTCGCCCCTACTCCCGCAGCTCCATGTGATACTTTCTTTCGTGTCAATGCAAACTCACCCAAATAATGTCCTATCATCTCTGGCTTTATCTCAACGTATTCAAAGCTTTTTCCATTGTGTATCCCTATATTCTTCCCGATCATACTTGGCAAAACGATAGCATCTCTTAGATGTGTCTTTATGTCATCCTGACCTGAACTAACTGCCTCCAGCAGTTTCTCTTCTTCAGGTCGCAAAGTCCGCTTTAATTTCCTTCGCTGTTTTGCACATAAAAAATTGGCCAACTCTTCAAGCTTCATCTTCTTTAGCTTTGCCATCGTATACCCTCTATATTTGAATTCTTCTTCCTTCTTCTTCAATGTTGTTTTAGATTTCTTCTTCGCCATTAGATCACCTCTTTCCGGTTCGTTTTGCCGCTATGCTCCCAACTTTCCTTCCCGGTGGTGCACCTCGGCTTGGTGTTTTGGGCTTACCAACGTGCTGATGCGCGCCACCACCAAAAGGATGGTCAACGGGATTCATAGCTACTCCTCGCACTATCGGATATTTTGCTGCACGTGCCTTCATCTTATGATATTTCTTTCCCGCTTTTACAAACGGCTTTTCTGTACGTCCACCACCTGCAACTACACCGATAGTTGCAAAACAGTCTGATGATAGCCATTTCTTCTGCCCACTAGGTAATAGGATCTGTGATCTTCCGGTCTCATGCTCATGTGCTAACAACGTTGCACAATCACCTGAAGACCTTGCGATCTTACCACCGTCATTTAATCTTAACTCTAAATTGCAAATCATGATTCCTTCTGGAATGTTCCGAATTGGTATTGTATTGCCTGCTTTTATCTCGGCTGATTCACCGTAACATACCTCGTCACCTACGCCAAGACCCTCAGGTACAACTATAAAACGCTCAACACCCTCCCCGTTCTCGTCTTTTGGCTTTATAAGTGCTATAGGGGCACTCCTTGCAGGATCATGTACTATTTCCACGATTCTATAGGATACCGTCTCATTCTTCTTCACCCTCACGTGTTCGAGATTACCTTTATAACGATGCGAAGGTGCCCTAAACGTGGAAGACCCTTTCCCTCTCCGCTGCGCTATTATCCTTTTTCCCATTTTTCTTATTTCTACTATTATAATATACCCAGTGAAGTACCTACTTCTTTTGCCTTGCCTTCATCCACAAATTCTATTATCGCTTTCTTCTTCCCTTTCGAGGATATCATTGTCCTCACGCTTTTCACCGGTGTCTCAAATACTATTTCCACTTCTCGCTCTATCTCTATCTTATTAGCTCGTAAATCCACAACAAACTGGAGCTTATTCTCCGCATCTATCATCAAAGTTGCTTTTTCACTTGGAAGTATATGTTTTAGCACCATTTCTTATCACTCCATTGCGGCAAGCTTGTTTATGGAAGATTCTGTCCAGATGGTCAATCTGCCCGGATGCGTTCCAGGAGCAAACAATTCAGCATTTAGCTTTGACACGTATGATATATCAACACCCGGTAAATTTTCCGCGCCTTTCAATATCCGTTTATCACTCGATGAATGTTCGGACTCTACTGTTCCCTCATCACCCGAAATGACAATCAAAATGCTCTTTTTTGTCTTATACCTTCTGCCCCGCATCTTCCCTCTACCTGCCCGTATTTTACGGCCTTTTGCACGCAGTAAGTCTGCCCACACGCCCACAGATTTAAAAAATTCCGTTACCTCCGAGGTCTTTTCAAGGCTTGCAAACGAATCCTCTACAACAATCGGCAGTTCTACATCTGTATTAAACCTATGACCACGCCCTCTTACGAGTTCCGGATCTATAGCGGCTGCTATAGCCGATTTTATCGCTTTCTGCCGTTCTTTCCTATTTATTTTCCGCTTCAGGTTCTTCTCAACTTTTGGCGGATGTGCTCTTCTACCGCCAACCGCTTGAGGCACCTTTGCCGCTCTCCGTCCATCCTTTATACGTGGAACTCTGGCAACGGCTCTGCCAGGACCCCAATTCTCTGCAGATGTCTTTCGCCCTGATAAAAGGTCTGTACCTTTTGGCTGCAGCCTATTTGATTGCATTGCCAGCACTGCGTTCTTTATCAAGTCAGGCCTGTATTCTTCCATGAATAGTAGCGGAAGATCGATATCCCTTACAAAGTTACCTGATAAGTCCACCACTTTACCCTTTAGTTCTCCTTTCATTTCTATCGTCTCATTATCCCCCCTGTTGTGACTCCTTGCTTATATACACTATGTCTGGCGCATCCAATTTAGGAGGGGCTCTAATAGCTCGAGAAAGTCGCACAAGTCGCTTTTTAGGTCCTGGAACGCTGCCTTTTAGTAGAACATAATCATTTCTCACGACACCATAATTCAGGAAACCCCCTTTTGGCGTTATCTCTTCCCCATTTTCGCCTATTTTCACTATCCGCTTATTATATTCTGTCCGCTGCTGATACCCAGTCTGTCCAAGCTGCGGTACTCGCCACCTCACCCTACGAGGCGTCCAACCACCGATAGCACCAACATGGCGGCCTTTTCCCGATCTTCGCGCCTTTGCGTTCTGAATGGTAATCCCCCACCTTTTTACGGGCCCCTGTGTGCCCTTACCCTTGGTTACTGCAGTGGCATCCACAAAATCACCTTCGTTAAATATATCCTTCGCAGTTATCTCCTTCCCTAGCATTTCTTTTGCGTATTCTAGGTCTTTACCTATATCGCCACCCATCTGCGTCTCCATCACTTCCTGCTTCTTCTTCGGCACGCCATTCACAACTTTGGGCAATGTGGAAGAAATCATACGCAACTCAAGTCCCGTATTATTACTCTTTATTCGTTCTTCGATTTTACTAAGGTCGTCATATGCCTCCGTTACCGTCTGCTTACCGTAGTGCGTAGTCTTATAAAGCCGAAATCCCTCTACCCGCATAGGCGGCGTCTCTATTACTGTCACAGGAATAGATATTTCCATCCCCTTTGTTATGCTATGGGTGACGTTATCGGTCAGAATAATGTGGGTCATCCCGGCTTTATAACCGGCAAAGCCCTGTATATTCCCTCCATCAACTATCGTTTCTCTCTTTATCCTACAAATCTCACTTCTTGCTCGCTTCCTTGGTGTAAAGGCAAGCGACCCTCTCCTTGGTCTGTGTCTTTTTGCCATCTTATCTCTGTACTGAAGTTAGTTAAAGTTAGAATAAAAATAGGATTATATAAACCATCTCTGATTTTAAAATGCCGCTCTAACACACTCTTCTGTCTTGCACAATCTCACTCTTGCACCTCCACAGAGAAGAGGCACGTATCTCATCATTTTACCTGAGTTTGTCAATACGCACTTATACTGCTCAAATGCAGGTGAGACCACGAAACATGTATCGCAAATTACCTTAACGCCATAACTCTCTATCTGTATCACCAGATCTTGCATGCGCTGCTTTATCGCTCTCGCGGTAAATATAAAGAAATCCCTTTTCACTTTCCTGCCTTTGCTCTCAACCTGCAGTAGCTTATGTATCTGTTGGAGTTCAAGAGAAGAGCAATGAGGACATCCAATCGCGATTACATCGGCTTCCTCTGCTACGGCATAAAATTTAGTCACATCGCCTTCTTCTACTACTATTTTTTCAGTGGGTATGTCCCATGCCTCAGGTGTTAGTCCTCTTATATGATACAGCCCCACGGACCCGGTTGCACCTATTGCTGCGGATAAATGCTTCAGTTCGTCTTTGCTTGGAACAGATGGAAGTTCTATTAGCGGTATCCTATTGCCTACGAGTTCGCCAATTAAAAATCCGAGTGCGCTATAGTCGGAATCTGCAAGGTCACAATTCGCACAGATGCGTATCTCGGGCGCTCGGTTCTCTGTTTGGTGAAGCCCATAAAAAGGGGTTTTTCCTATTAACGCTGCAGCAAGAGCTGAAGGTGCTCCTTCCATATTCGTTCTCGCACCGAGGACCGAGTTAGCATATAAAACGGCTGATGATTCTGACCATGCAATATGCACACCTTTTTGGGGCGCTCCAGCTTCCAGAAGATAGGGAATGCAGGTACACACGGGAGCGATGCCCAGATTTTTATACGCTGTGAATACCGCAGTTTGCTTATCTGCGAACTCTTTTGTGATGTTCATCTCATTCCACCGTTCCCTATCCATGCCCATCGGATTCAAAGTGCTTTTTACGTTTACCCTGCCTTCGAGACGGTTTATGAATTCAAATGCATCCCCTATGGTCTTGTACGATACACCGGACATATGCGCGCTTGCTATTGGGATCAACTCAGAAGCGTTGTTTATATCTCCGATCGCTACCAGTATCTCCATCGCTTTCTTCTTCGTCCAGCCTTCTTCTCCTTCGTATATCCGCTCTTCCTCTTTTGTCAGGTACATTTTCGGTCTGCTTTAGATGCTTACACGCCCTATAATCAAAAATCTTTCCTTAGTTAGAAAGAAAAGTTATACAAATTTATTAACTCTTCTACGATTTTTTCTTGTGACAATCAATCAATCAATCAATCTATTATTGTAGTTGTAAAAGGAGAAGAGCGGATGAACGAAACAGACAGGATAAAGAAGGATGTGGCACTTTTTGAAGATAGCATCGCTGAGCTAGAGACCTTATCGCTCGATGGCAATGAGGAAAAGGTAGTAGATAACGCAAAGAGATACTATGAAGATACGAAGTATTACCTTAAAAAAGGTGACTTCTTCACTGCTTTTGGCTGTATAAACTATGCTCATGGGCTCGTAGATGGGCTAAAAAGCACTAGCAATATAATACAAACGATCAAAATGGATAAACGTTAGAAGAGCGTAAATGGCAAGAATGACTGAAGATTTGCTCAAACAAGCAGAGCTAGTCCTATGACAAAACCTATTATCGCACCGGAATTGAGAAGCGGCAGGCCTGCATGCGGCGTCCCTCTGCCTGCTATTCTGCTCAGTACTGCATAACCCGCTAAAGTCCCTAGTGCCGCACCCAACGCAGGTGTTGCACTTGTGTACTTCACAAACGCAGACACAACTAACATAGACGGTATAATCGCATCGCCAAGCCCCATGAAGAACGCTTCTTCCTTATCGCTATCTTTCAGTAGTGAGAAATTCCGCTTCCGCGGCAGTACAAAAAGGATTGGTAATCGCATCTCCACAATGGATTCCGCCATTGATACCATGTGCTTCGTCTTATAGACAGAAATTGCATCATATATCGCCAATACTACCATTAAGAGTATTACAGGGATTATGTCAAGCGAGATACCAAACATCGCTGCCGCACCGCCACCTATTACCAATCCCACGGCATCGAGGATATACCATTCGGGATATATATATAGGAGAACTGTAAGTGCGATAGTGATAACTATCGGGACATAGCCATAAGGAACAAGAACAGCCATCACATAATACATCGTTACTGCCACCGCAGCGAGCATGATGAACTGAACAAGTTTATCGCCCCCGAATTTGAGCACGAGAAGTATGAGTGCTGTGAACCCTATGATGAGGATAATGAAGTATACCGTATTCCACATAGACGCAGGATCTTCAAAAGCGGTTATGTCCGAAGCTACAAATGGTGCCGCAAGCAGTACGGCTATTACTTGTGTAAGCACTAGTAAAACAGCCATACCTAAGCACAGGAAAATGCTCAGGCTCTTTTCCTCTGTTTCTGTTACTTCTTCTTCTTCTTCTTCTTCTTCTTCTTCTTCGCTCATTGTAGCCATGCGATAGTATTGTTAGGATAACAATAGATGTTCTCATCTAAACAATTAACTTCCACAAAGTAAAAATGCTATATCAAAAAGCCCGCAAAAATGCCGCAATCTACCGACTCCGAGCCCGACATCTGGCTGAAGGAGATAAAATTAGAAAATTCCAGGTCGTACGAATACGCGTGAATACCGCCGAAGCAGGGACTCAATCTGATTTCTGGTCCTAACGGCACGGGCAAATCATCCATTCTATTGGCTATTTCGGTCGCCTTAGGTCGAGATATATACAGAGCGGAATATGATCTGGCGTAAAGTGATTACAGACCTCTTAGATCCTATTAAGATCACATTTCAGCGCGAGTCCAAAACCGGCTAAATTGCTGAAACCATTATATTTGATGAACACCTGTTCAAAGAACGAGTATGGCATCTATCTTTTTATATTTTCGATAAACAACAGCATAACAAAGAACCTCTTCTCAGACCTATTCTTCGGGCGTGATGGTAACCTCTGAGTCCACCCATATCGTTTCTATTTGCTTCATAGCGGAATCACCAATAATTCCTTGAATATCAAGAACGCTTTGTTCTCCTGCGCGTCCAACAATATCGAACTCAAGCCTTACTAGTTCCGCAGATCCGTTTACTAGAGTGCCCAATGTATCCGAGTAAGCGACAATTTGCCTTGTGCCTTTATCTCCCCAGCTCAGCCAAGTATAGCTACTAGCGGTTGCGCTATCAAATCCCTCTTCGACTTCGGTTAACGCTATGACCGAAGGATCATAGTTCAGCTTAAACAGAAATATTGAGAGGTCTGTACTATCATCTAGGGTTACAATCGCAGTGAATTTTCCACCTTCCAAGACCTCAGAAGGGTTTGTTATCGAAATCTCTACCCCAGCCACGTCTTCTATGTATTTAAAGCTTTGTAACATAGGCACAAAGTAATCCGATTCTGCCGCGTCAAATGTACTCGATGCAGCAGTGAAACCAATTACATAAGCCGTCGTATTACGAACGAGACATGCTTGCCTATGTTTAACCTCAATCCCTTCTCCCGTTGTGGTTGTAATTATATGCCCCGAAACAGGTTCGCCATTCGAAATTGTGCCGTTGAATGTATCAACAATTACCCATACTTCAGGAAACTGCTCTCTGCCAGCTTTTGCATATTCGTATGTCGTCATCTCTGCTGGTAGTTCTACTGTTATTACGTTCGCGTTTATCATGTAGCCATCCACTATCGGCCCGGATAATATCACCTCAGTGTCCAAAATGTCTCCCTGCACGGTCCAATCACGAAGATATCCAATTGTAAAGTCGTATTCCGCGTTTGTGTATGTCAACATCTCGTGCTTGCTAACATCTAAGTTTGCCGGCATTCCGCTTTCGACATTAGGGACCTTCATGCCTGCGCTAAGGGCCGCACCAAAGGCGGCATCATCACTGCACCCACAGCCAACTCCCGTGGGACATGCACCTGCCATAGAAGGCGACACAGCAAGCAAGATAACACATAAAGCCAAAATGGCAGAGAAACTTCCCCAAATGCCTTTAGCCGTCATTTATTACACCTTTCGCCGCTATTTTACCGGTCTGTGAGATTACTAAGCACACAGACATATAAAAAGGTTTTCTGTTTTTGTTCTTGTTGACTCAAACGTCACGATAGCAATTGAAGATCAAATCTGTACCGATTACGACGCCTATTGTGGCTCCTGCGTATGATAGAAGGGCGGGATTGAAATCACTCCTTCCCCTTTACCGTGCAATTCGCTGTAGCATAAAAGAAACAGCAGCTGCAAGTAGCTGTGGTATGGCTAAGAAGTAAACGACGATACCAATGCAGGGTTGGTGATAGGTATAGAGATATGAAGTAGCAGAGATCCAAGCGACGAGGAAAAGTGTTTCTCGAGATATATAAACTATAACTCTGCGTTCGCTCAGCATTAATTATTATAACCATCCAGAAATATATCTAACTGATGCACCCTGACATCTTCACACCCGGAACATATCTCATCATAGTTTTCCTCTGTCTTACTATTGATGTCCCTCTCACGGTCAGACACATATTCGAGGACAATCTCAACTTTAAGGGGCGGGATTTCGTCTCGCGGAAAAAGATAACCTCCGCGATGTCGAAATTACGAAAGTGAATAAATGGGCGCCAAAATGTCCAAATTGTGGAAGAAAAATGACACTCGCGAGGTATGAGAAGGGACCTCCAACAGAAAACGAAGTTTTTGGTTGTAAATTATCTGATTGGAACCATCTAATGCTTAGCCTTAGCTATAATTGATTTGCACCCGAAGGGTGCTTTCTCGTTTTTCTTTTATCACCTCCAATTTTATTTCATAATTCTCAAAGAGCATCAGTTATGACCCTAACAAATACCCAAGACATAAACCAAAGAGTTCAGGTGAACTACTATTATTTAATCCAAAAAAGAAGCCTTTTTCCCTACCTTCCTTATACACTTCAAGTCCATTTTTATAACAAGGGTAAGATAATATTTTGTTGAGCGGGATACTAACAGGTTTATGGCCCGGAAATGGATGTAAAAAAAAGCCTCTTGTTCGTAACGATAAGAACCCCTCGAGATGTTTCAACTAATTTGTCTTCTTTTGCTATATGGCCCCTATGAGCACCAACTCTAAAACGAACTCCTTTTACAATCGGGATACTCCCCCCATATGATCCCCCTCTATAACCTAAATTAATTGTCTTCATTTCTTTAAGGATTGTCTTATCTGCAAAGTGTAGTCAAGTAGGGCTCATAGTCAGCCTA
>QENH01000200.1 GCA_003336485.1 Candidatus Methanophagales archaeon | reverse complement strand
TCTTCTTTCCGCTATCTGCTGTTTCGTATCAAAGCAAACACAGTGTGCAAGAGTTTCATTTACCGGCGTTGAACTCCAATACCTATCCCGATCACTAACAAAACCTGATTTGGCCAAATCCAATAATGTATCCTTATCCGGCAGAATCCAATCGCTATATCCGCCATACTCCAACTCATCGCAATAGTCAGAAGCAGGAAAATCAGAGCCTTTTTGTATGCACGAATGAGTAACTTTTACCCACGGCGGGCCCCAGGAGTAAGTGAAGAACGCCTTAACCGTCCAGTATTTCTCTGTTTCGCAGTCTACAAGAATCCTGTCGCCTTCACGATTGTAGGCCTTAAACTTAAACTTAAATTTGACTTTGCTATAATTATCAGCATTGTCACAATTACATGATAGTGGGCAATCTGTATCATTTACATCCACCCAGCCGTCACCATCGTTATCTCTTCTATCTGTACATCCGCCAGGGGCATCTGATTCCTTGTCCCAAATCTTCTCTGAGTTCACTACAATCACAGACTTATAAGCCGGCACTGATTCATTCCAGTTATCTACTGAAATCAACCGCGGGCTAGCGCGATAAATACCTTTTTCTGTTGTTCGCTCTGCTTTCACGGACACCGTGAACGGAACAGCGGCATGTGGAGCAACTACGACATCATCAATTGTTATTGCGGTTCTCGCTTCTCCTGGCGTCCATGTGCCATTGCTCCATATAAACGGTATGTAATTGAGTGCGATTTTCGTTGTTACGGCAACGTCACGTGGGTTTGTAACGGTAAGAATGTTCTCAATCCATTCTTCTTGTTCTTCCTCAAAATTATGTTCAAGGTCAACGGTAATTGGCGGTTCTTCTACAACTTGGCCTGAGTATGCAGGGTTGTGATTTGTCGGCTGCTCGTTAAGCTTCGTAGTGCTGTTAGCGAGCGAAAGCTGCGGCTCAGCACACGCAAAAGCGCCAAAGGTGCATAAAAGGAGGCATATAGCGCCCGCTGCAATTCCTAGTTTTTGTTTTTGGGACAAGGGTCTATTAATCTATATCGATCATCAATAAAAAGGTAGCATTTTGCGACCAAAAACCTTTTCTTGAAAAGAAAAGGTTTACAAAAGAATAGAACCCAATTACCCGCGGGATTATTTCGCTATATCCTCTTACTCCCGCTAAACAGATAGGTAATGCAAGCTATTTATAGAAAGAAAACAAAAAATTAAATGGGTGATTGGAACTGAAAAAAGAAGAATTTTTTGAAGAATGGAAATGGAATTGGAAAGAAAGGAAGGAAGAATTTCATACCGATCAAGCTGAACTCTTTAGACATATAAGGGATAGAAAAAATCTGGAAATAAGGCTTGAGCGGAGAATGGAAAAAATTATGAAAGAACTGTCAAGGAGCATATCCGAGGAGGTCTATCCCATAAAGGCTTTTGGGTAAGGTTATGGAGAAGTTATTTGCTGACACCAACATCTTGGGGATAGCAGTTGATAGAGAAGATAGCAGAAGGGAATCAGTTTGGAGAATATTGGAGAGGGTAGCCTCAGGGGAGGTGGAATTACATACAGCCAAAATTGTCATAGAAGAGATAAAACAAAATCCTCACGAACCCACAAGAGAAAAAGAACTCGAGTTGGTTGAAAACCTAACAAGAGAAATTCATGATAGAGACAAGAAAACAGAGGATTTGGCTAACAAATTACTGAATCAGACCAGCTTGGATGTCGTTGATTCCCTGATAGTTGCCCTGGCGATCTCAAATGGTTTGATCTTTTGGTCTGGAGATAGATACATTCTGAGAGAAAAGGTCATTAACGAGATAAAACAAGTTCTAAAGAAGTGTCCAGAAGACTACACTTTTAAGTACAAAAAAGAGTAGCAGTCTAAAAGAAAAAAGGTTAATTTTGTGGTTTTTAGGTTGATGCGAATCGATTTATTACACATATTTTACTCGAGCACTTGGGCCAAGGATGAAAAATTTTTGATGGTGCTAAAAGTGACAACTTGATGTTTTTGACCTCTGTTAACATTTCTAGCACAAACGAAGTTGCGAAGCAATTTGGGCATTTGCCGGTTGTGCCGTGTTAGCTAACATACGAGCAAAAAAAAATCATAGGAACAGATCTTCGCATTCTTTGACTATCCTAGTTAGCTTGATCAATTGTTCTTCGCAGAATACTCTTACGTCCACATCTGGAAACTTCGGAAAGAAGCGCCGAACTGTTTCTGGATTGCTTTGTGTATGAGGTCTAATCTCAGCTTTCTTGACTTGCTCAGTCTCCGGTGTGCCCTTTTCGACTATTGTGACACCCACGGTAGACCTATTTATGCGAGTTGCTACGGTTGGTACAGATTCTGTTTTAAGATCTTCGTTTCTAGCATGCTTGAGATACTGAAGTTCTAGGTCATCGAACAGCTCTTTCCGTTTCGGAATATACCATTCTTCAAAACCTTCTTGGTGCTTGTATTGCTTTTGCATATACAAGGTGATACTTCGAGCAGCGGACAAGAAGGCGCTAAGATTATAGGCAAATATCTCATCATCCTTAAAGAACTCGTTCATCTTAGAGAGAAAATAGTGTGCCTCTTGTTTTTTGTGTCTAGTTGGATTCTTCACAGATCACCCCTCCTTTATTTTCCTACCCTTCGTAGTACTTATTAACCTTTCTTTATAAATACATTCCATTGACATCCCGAGCATCATCAAACACAAAAAGTACCCCATTTTAATCACCGCCCGTATGTTTATTCCTCTATAATCCCTACAAACCCTATTAAACAGGTCATCACTATTTTTCCCCATCTCCCCTCTCCGACCCATTTTGACCATTTTACGACCATTTTCCGGCCTGTCAATAAGTGGACACTTCTCCTATATTGTAAAAAGGGTAGGTTTTCAACAATAGAGAAACCCACAGAGTTGAGCGCGAAATTTATTTTATTTTTGTTTGTTAAAAAGGTGAGATTATTTGCAGAATGCATTGAGGAATTGCGTACCGCGTCACGGGCGTACCTGAAGTCCGGCTTCGCAAGATTTGGGCGTAGGTGCGAAGCACCGAAGCCAGATACGCTCTGTTAAGTGAGTGCGGTAGCACCGAGCAACCAGTAGGTTGCGAGAGTTTGGCTTGGGTGTTTATAGGTATTTAGAAAACTCATCTTCATCTACTTTTGCCAATTTTAGAACTCCTTTCAGTGTCCCTATTTTCAGCTCTTTATGCATTGGAACAACAGTTCCTACTTTTCCCTTAGGTGTTATTTTTGATAACCTAACATGGCTACCGCTTCTACCACTAATCTCAAATCCCATTTTGTTACAAAGAATCCCAATCACTTTTTTCCCTGAGACTTTTCTAAGCTTTGGCACTGACTGCCACCTCAAAAGTTGTCATCAATGTTTTTCTCTCCTCCGTTAACGGAAATTCATCCAAATAAAGCTCAGTAGCCTCTTTAAGATTGCTTACAGCCTCTTCTATTGTCTTCCCTTGGCTGACTGTGCCAACTTCGGGACACTCTGCTACATACATCTCTTCTTCTTTATGTACTACTGCCGTAAATGCCTGCATTTTTATTCACCTGCTTATAGGGTAGTGTTTCTATTTAATTAAAGTTGTGTGTAACTATAAAAACATCCGAAAAGCTTATATACTTCTCAACGCCTAATTATAATGATAAAAATGAGAGAACTACCAATAGCATCAGTAACCAGGATAATTAGGAACGCTGGAGCTGAGAGAGTAAGTGAAGACGCAAGCCAGGAATTAATAAGGCTGTTAGAGGAAGAAGCCGAAAAAATTGCTGGAAAAGCCGTAAACCTTGCAAAGCACGCTAAAAGAAAGACAGTAACACGAGCAGACATCGAGGCAGCAACAAAATAAGCAAAAAAAATTAAATAAGTCAGATAACAGAGGGAGTTTTACTTACAGCTTACCCTCTTCCTCATATTTTTTGTTTTAACGTGAAAAAAGCAAGTTATAACAATCTAAAAATATTGAAGTGGGTTTTAATTCGTTAGAGGCGATCAACGGCTTTTGGGTAAAGTTGGTTTTCCGTTAAAAAGCACTAAGCCAAACTCTCCCCGTATTGAGCGTATCTTTCCCTTTTTTTTCTCCAGTTCAATTGCTTCTAAGCGTTCTTTCTCTTCTCTACGTTTTTATGCAAGTTTCATTATATCCTCCTTCGTCTTCTCCTTGTGACACTTGACACAGAGAGTTTGGAGGTTTTTTGGGTCAAGTTCGGCACCGCCCAGTGCAATTGGGATAATATGATCACACTCAATGTATTTGCCTATATAACCATCATTTTGATTATACACATAACCGCATTTTTGGCATGTGTAATCATCACGCGTGAATATCTTTA
Organism: Candidatus Methanophagales archaeon; assembly: GCA_003336485.1. Lineage (GTDB taxonomy): Archaea > Halobacteriota > Syntropharchaeia > Alkanophagales > Methanospirareceae > Methanophaga. The sequence continues at coordinate 75,385 of QENH01000200.1, read as the reverse complement.
ATTTCAACCAGTTTTCCATATTTCTAATCTCTGGCATCTTACGTTATAGCATAAACGGATACAGATATAAATACATATATCCCTGGATAAACGTCCACCGTTCCAACAGACTACCAGTGAATCTTATCCGCCTTTAGTACAAGATCTTATTTCTTCAATTGCTTCTTTAATCCCTTCTCTTACTATCTCAATCAAAATAAAATTTAAGCTTGCAAGATTGAACGAAAATATTTATAAGTAATAAAAATGGTACACAAACAGGAAATGAAGGCGATGTCAAAAACTATTACGGGCGTAGTTTTATGAACGTATCCCCAATCTCTGTTTAGAGGATTGGATTGTCTTACTCGAGAATGATTTTTGACTTAGAGACTATGAAAGCCATCCAAGATAATCAGCTCCTTTTTGCACAAAATCATGAAACGCATATACAAGCAATTGAGGAGTTAGGGCAGGGTGTAAGAACGCTTACAGATTTACTAAAGCTGCTAGAGTACTCATATATAAAAAAATAGCCGTCTAAGCTATGGATCCGAAGATGGACATGATAAATCTGATGCAGGTGTAGGTGTTGGAACTCCTGGCTCTGGGAACGGACAGGGCAGCCAATCAGGTGCAGGGGAAGGTGCAATTGGAATTACTCCCCTACCTACCTTTATTTTCTCCGTGATATTGAACAGACCGATATAATCTTCCGAAATTCTAGTCCCCTTTGTTCTCACACCTATGTGCATAGACCCATTGAAAGAAGTTTCGAACTCCATCGACGACTTAGTCGCCGTTGTATCATCTTCCACAGCGGCGGCATTGCTTATTCTCTTATGTATCGCACTGCCTGCCTTTTTGTCCTTACTGCAAATGTCCTGCACCCACTTAGAAGAGAAGTTCACACCGAAATCGTCCGAGAAGTTAAATGTAGTGGGCTTGTATTCCGCTTCTGTGCTCTTATTAAGTCGCTGTGAGTCAAAAACCGTGTCCGAAGTATACTTTCCGCTTCCATGCTCTACAACCTGCATTTGACCTCGGGATAGCGCCTTATCCACCATCACATATCCCTCTCCTTCCACACTTTCCGACATCTCTTTCAGTCTGCAATCGTATACGTTTAGATTGCCGTCATCTGTTCTAACCTCCAAGACGTAGATTGTCTCAGTACCGACTTTTAGCGTTGCTGTTTCATTATTCGTACCCAATATTACTTCGGCCGAGTGCCCATCGGTAGAAATGGTGATGACCCTATCGTCATCGGATTTGGTGATGGTTGCATTCTCGGCCCAATAAAAGTTAATATCCGGGTTATCTACGAGGAACCGTATCAGATTCTCGCTATCGTTTCCGGGAACACTGCTCCAGTTGAACAGATACTTACACTCTTCTCTTGTCGCCCAATAGAGCTCGAACTCGCCGATGTAATCTTCTGATGTCGTTGCGTCCTTTGATACAGTACCTATGTGTGCCGCGCCATAGAAAGAAGAGTCAAATTCCATTGCTGTGCCATACGCTCCCGTTTCGGTTATCGTATCATCCTTGATGTATGTGGCATCCTTTATCTTTTTGTGCATTGCATCTCCCAATACCATGTTCTTGATGCATATGTCCTGCACCCACCGGGTAGTGAAGTTAACAGAGAAGCTGTCGGAGAAGTTAAAGGAAGTGGGCTGGTATTCTGCTTCTGTGCTCTTTTGAAGGCTAATACTTTTGTTCTTTGTCTGTAAGTCTAAGATCTCTTCGGACGTGTAGTTGCCACTGCCATGCTCGGTAATGCTCAGGCTTGTTCCTGGCACGCCACTCACGGTCGTTAAAGCAGAGGCACTTACAGGGTCTGTCTCGGCACATGTAATTGTAACCACATTCTTGAGCGTATATGGCTCTTGCTCTGTGGATAGGTCTTTGCTCACCATAACAAAGCCTTCGCCTGTTACGCTGCCACTCTCTGTAAAGGACAAATCTCGCGACTCTGGGACCTTTACCGTTATTGTTATCGTCCTGAACTCACCAACTGGGAGGACTCCTATTGTCCACATGTTGTTTGTGCCTGGATCCGGAGCAGGAACAGCAGAGATGAACGTTACGCCTTCCGGATAGTTTTCGGTTATCGTGACATTTGTTAGTTCTACCTCACCTGAATTGTTGCAAATTATCGTGTATGTCACTGTGCCTCCAGGTGCGACAGTAGTCGGCGAGCTTGACTTTCTGACATCAAGCATCGGCAGTGGCACTCCCGGTCCTCCTTGATCAACGATTACGCCATCTGCAATACCATCGTCGTCTCCCACTCCACCGTCTACAAGCGTGATTGTTATTACCTTATCGCCATCGTCGCTACCCATCGGTATTCGGATCCATCCGCCCTTTGAAACATGATATTTCCAGTACTCTGTACCCACCGGGAGACTATCCGGGAACAAAATGGTGACTAGCACTGTTTGACCCGGTGTGAGTCCGGTTATGTTGAACGAGAAGAAGCCATGAGGGAATATAAGGTCGGTTTTTCCTTCTTCGGGTAACGTTGATTCCGCAACTGCCACGAGGTCCTCTATCGTTCCGGAATCGGTCCAAAAGGATGCAATACCAGTGCCAGTGGCTGTTTCTATGGATACGGGCGGTGTGCAATTAACCCACACAGTATCATCATCAACGACTGTGTAGCCCGCATCATTCTCTGCTACAACCTCTGCATAGTTTGTGTCGTTACCACATTCCACAATGCGTGCGTCGAAGGTGATATTTAGGTATTCATGGGGTTCGAGTCCCGAGAATGTCCACATAAATGTTTGATTTTCCGGGCAGTTGTTTGCATAGGTAGTATCTGGAATTGCGCTGCCGTTTATGTATCTTAACCTGCAGTTGAGCACATCTGTAACTATCAAGTTTGTTAGCTCGATGCTACCACCTTTGTTCCGTATCGCGATCTTAAATGACACATTGTTGCATATCGTTGCATTTTCTATTGCCTTCCGGTATTCACTATCCGATTCGTCCTGATACTTTACCCATTTCTCTAGCTCTATACCGGATGGTGTATGAACCAGCGGATGATAATCGCCACCTTTCAATATACCGCCATTAGACGTATAAGGCAGCAATGTATCGCCAAGTCCATCGCCATTTGCATCTATTCCGTTATAATCGCTCCAGTAGTTCCCGCCCTGCCAGTAACCGCCGATGATGTTTTGTCCTAATGTCGGTGCGATGTTCCAGATGTTGCGTCCGTTATCTTGAGCGTTGTTCTCTGTGTTGTTGAAGTAGTTGTTGTAGATGTGGTTGTTATTGCTTGAAGAAGACAGGCGGATGCCGTTGCTGCTGCCCAATACGATGTTGCTAGAGATCGCGTTGTTGTTCGACCCCGACATGTAGATACCGCAATAATAATTGTTCGAAACGGTGTTGCTTGCGATCGTGTTGTAGCTTGACTCCGACATGTAGATGCCATAGTAGTTATCTGAAGCTTTGTTATCTGAAATGTTACAGTGATCTAGGTTACTGCCGAGCCATATTCCCGCCTTTCCACCACCAGTTGCCCCGTTGACAGAGAATCCCAATATGCTTACATAATCCCCAGTCACCTCAAAGACATGGTCATTTGGATATAACGCATTAACTGTGGTAGAATCAGCACCATTCTCCGACCGAATCGTTAATTGCATGTCCACATCCACGTTCTCCGTGTACGTGCCGTCCTTAACGCAAATTGTATCACTCGGGATTGCAGTATCAATTGCAGCTTGTATCGGCGTATCAGTTGGCTGAAACGCACCGCCATCTTGCCACCAACCGGTTGTAACCACACATATGTCGCCGCAGGTGCAATTGGGCTCACCGGAGAAGACAGTTGTAGCTTCGGTATCAGTGTCCGTAACGCCTTGATCACAAGTAACCTTAACGATATTATGTAGAACAGTTCCTATCGGAGTGGACGGATTGACAGAAACGGAAATATTAATCCATCTGGTCTCGTTTGCATTGAGTGCAGGGAATATCCACGTGTCATTCCCTACGGAAGGCGCAGGAATAGTCGAGTCGTAGGCAACGTTCATATCGTATGTCTCTGTCACTGTGACATTCGTTGTTGTTATATATCCAACGTTATTCACGATAATAGAATAGTTCAATGTGCCGCCGGGCGGGATGGGATCGAGGTCGTCTGATTTTTTTAGTGCTAAAAGGGGTGCAATACCCGCTGGAACCAATGGATGCATATCGCCACCTATTAAAATATCACCATTGGCGTTATACGGTAGTAATGTATCTCCAAGCCCATCGCCATTTGCATCTATTCCGGCATAATCGCTCCAGTAGTTACCAGCCAGCCAGGAACCGCCGATTATGTTCCCTCCTAAGGTCGGCGAGATGTCCCAGATGTTGCTCCCGTCATCTCGAGCATTGTTATGGAAGTTGTTGAAGTAGTTGTTATAGATGCGGTTATTGTTGCTTGAAGAATACAGATCGATGCCGAAGTCGTTGCTTGAAGCGGTATTGCTATGTATCGTGTTGTTGCTGGAATGAGACAGGCGGATGCCGTAGTCGTTGTTCAAAGCAATGTTGTTTGTGATTGTGTTGTAGTTGCTCGACTCACGCCGCAGGTAAATGCCATACCTGTCGTTGTTCGAGACGGTATTGCTTGTGATCCTGTTGTAGCTCGACTCCATCATATAGATGCCATAGTTATTATCCGAAGCGTTGTTATCATAAATGTTGCAGTGATCTATGCTACTGCTGAGATATATTCCTGCCTTTCCTTTACCTGTTGCTCCTTTAACAGTGAATCCCGATATGTTTACATAATCCGCAGTCACCTCAAATACATGCTCATTTGGATATAAAGCATTAACCGTGGTCGAAGCAGCACAGTTATCCGATTTTAGCGTTAATCGCTTGTCCACATTCACGTTCTCATTGTACGTGCCATCCTTAACGCAAATAGTATCACCCGTACCTGCGTTCTCTATTGCATCTTGTATCGGCGTATCAGTTGGATGAAACGCGCCGCCATCTCGCCACCAGCCGGTTGTAATTACACATATGTCGCCACAGGTGCAGTTTTGTTCACCGAAGAAGACAGTTGTAGCCTCTGTATCAGAATCAGTTACTCCTTCTGCACTGGACACATTAACGGTATTATGTAGGACCGTTCCTATCGGAATGGACGGGTTGACAATAACGGAAATATTGATCCATTTGCTCTCGTTTGCATTGAGCACCGGGAATATCCACATGTCGTTTCCTGATGAAGGCGCAGGCATAGCCGAGTCGTAGGCAACGTTCATATCGTATGTCTCTGTCACTGTGACATTCGTTGTTGTTATATATCCAACGTTATTCACGATAATAGAATAGTTCAATGTGCCGCCGGGCGGGATGGGATCGAGGTCGTCTGATTTTTTTAGTGCTAAAAGGGGTGCAATACCCGCTGGAACCAATGGATGCATATCGCCACCTATTAAAATATCACCATTGGCGTTATACGGTAGTAATGTATCTCCAAGCCCATCGCCATTTGCATCTATTCCGGCATAATCGCTCCAGTAGTTACCAGCCAGCCAGGAACCGCCGATTATGTTCCCTCCTAAGGTCGGCGAGATGTCCCAGATGTTGCTCCCGTCATCTCGAGCATTGTTATGGAAGTTGTTGAAGTAGTTGTTATAGATGCGGTTATTGTTGCTTGAAGAATACAGATCGATGCCGAAGTCGTTGCTTGAAGCGGTATTGCTATGTATCGTGTTGCTGCTTACCAAATACATGAGGGCGAATATAAGTTATGACGATCTGACCAGAATTGAAAAATACCCGTTTCCCAGACCGGCTTTGCGTGAAGCCCTGTTAAATGCCGTTGTACACAAAGATTATAGCAACGGCGTCCCCATCCAAATAAGCGTTTATGATGATAAAATAGTTTTATGGAACGATGGTCAATTACCTGAAAACTGGACAATTGAAACGCTAAAACAAAAACACCCCTCCAAACCGTATAATCCCGATATTGCGAATGCATTTTTCCGTGCAGGCTTAATTGAAGCATGGGGGGCGAGGCATTCAGAAAATTAACAGTGAATGCAAGAGAGCTGGTTTGCCCGTACCTGAATTCAAGTATGATTTCTCCGGTTTTTATCTTGAGTTTAAGCTAAGTAACTATATTGTTCCGGAAGAAACGTCGGTGAAAACGTCGGTGAAAATAGTGGAGGCAATTAAATCAAATGACTGGATAACGATACCGGAACTTGCAGAAATAATTGGCGTAACCACACGTTCAATCGAAAGAAACATCCAAAACTTGCAACAAGAGGGTAAACTTATAAGAGTTGGCCCAGATAAAGGCGGGCATTGGAAAGTTATAGGGGGCTAAGATATGACACCAATAGGACAAATAGAACGCATCACACAGGACCGAGTGGTAGACCTGTTCCAAACACATTTAGGCTATGAATATCTCGGCAACTGGGAAGACCGCGAGAACAATGGCAATATAGAAAAGAAGATTTTACACCAGTACCTGCTTAAAAGAGGTTATAGCCAGATCCTTATCGTCAAAGCCATTTACGAGCTTACCAGGGCCGCAACCAACCAGAGCAAGAGTTTGCACGACCTCAACAAAGATGTATATTCCCTGTTGCGTTATGGCGTAAGTGTAAAGGAAGAGGTAGGTGAAAACACCCAGACCGTTAAGCTGATAGATTGGGAAAATCCACTTGAAAATGAGTTCGCCATAGCAGAAGAGGTAACAGTAAAAGGCGAAAACGATAAACGCCCGGACGTGGTGCTATATGTCAATGGCATTGCCTTAGGCGTATTGGAACTAAAACGCAGCACCGTGTCCGTTTCCGAAGGTATTCGCCAGAATCTGGACAATCAAAAGCAAACTTTTATCCGCCCGTTTTTTGCTACTATTCAATTGATAATGGCAGGCAACGATACCGAAGGCATCCGCTACGGCGTTATCGAAACACCGGAAAAATATTGGCTCTCATGGAAAGAAGAAAGCGACATAGAAAACCCGCTTGATCGGCACATTACACAGCTATGCAATAAAGAGCGGTTTCTGGAGCTCTTACACGATTTTATCGTCTACGATCGCGGCACCAAAAAGATCTGCCGGCACAATCAGTACTTTGCAGTCAAGACATCTCAGGCAAGCATAGGCAAACGCGAAGGCGGTATCATCTGGCACTCCCAGGGTAGCGGCAAAAGCCTGATCATGGTCTGGCTTGCCAAATGGATACGCGAGAATATCAATGATGCCCGGGTACTCATCATCACCGACCGTGATGATCTGGATAAGCAGATAGAGAAAGTATTTTTGGGTCTCAGTGAAAAGATTGCCCGCACCAGAAGCGGAATAGATTTGATTGATAAATTGAATGCGACAACGCCCTGGCTGCTCTGCTCGCTAATCCATAAATTCGCAAATAAAGAAGAGGCTGATTATGACGGCTATATAGAAGACCTCCGGAAAAATCTGCCCAGAGACTTTCGAGCAAAAGGCGACATCTACGTATTTGTGGATGAGTGCCACCGCACACAGTCGGGTAAGCTGCACGAAGCCATGAAATTCATTTTGCCTGATGCATTGCTCATCGGTTTTACCGGCACGCCCCTGCTAAAGAAAGATAAGAAGAAAAGCATAGAAGTATTTGGCAAATATATCCACACCTACAAATACGATGAAGCAGTAAAAGATGAGGTAGTGCTTGATCTGCGATACGAGGCACGGAACGTTGACCAGAATATCACCTCACCGGCAAAGATAGACCAGTGGTTCGAGGCAAAGACAAGAGGATTAACCGACTACGCCAAAATCGAACTGAAGAAGAAATGGGGCACCATGAAACGTGTCCTCAGCTCACAATCACGATTAGAAAAAATTGTTGCCGATATTTTACTGGACATAGAAACAAAAGACCGGCTGCAAAACGGTGCGGGCAATGCCATGCTGGTCTCAGGTAGTATTTATCAGGCATGTAGATATTATGAACTGTTTCAAAATGCAGGCTTGAAAAAATGTGCCATTGTCACCTCTTACATACCCTCAATGGGAGACCAAAAAGGCGAAAGCACCGGCGAAGACTCGCCTACTGACAAACTGAAGAAATACGACGTTTATCAGAAGATGTTGGATGGTAAAGATCCAAAGACGTTTGAAGAAGAAGTAAAAAAGAAGTTTGTAGAAGAACCTGCCCAGATGAAATTGCTCATTGTTGTGGATAAACTGCTTGCGGGCTTTGACGCCCCTTCCGCTACCTATCTCTACATTGATAAGAGTATGCAGGATCATGGGCTGTTTCAAGCCATCTGCCGTGTAAACCGTTTAGATGGCGATGACAAAGAATATGGCTATATCATCGATTACAAAGACCTATTCAAAAGCCTTGAAAAGGCAATAGACGATTATACCTCAGGAGCATTCGATGCGTACGAACAAGAAGATGTAGCAGGTTTATTGACTGACAGATTGGCACTGGGCAAGGAACGATTAGATAATGCACTGGAAGCAATAAAAGCGTTGTGCGAACCGGTAGCAGCACCAAAAGATACTCTGGCTTATACTCGTTACTTCTGTGGCAACCCGGAAATTAAGAACGAATTAAAAGAAACGGAACAAAAGCGTATCGCATTATATAAGCATACAGCAGCATTGATCAGAGCCTATGCCGACATAGCAAACGAAATGGTGAAAGCCGGTTATAGACCAGAAGAAATTGAGCAGATAAAAAGAGATGTTGCGTATTATGAAGCTGTAAGAGCCGAAATAAAACTGGCAAGTGGTGATTATATTGACTTGAAGGCATACGAGCCTGCTATGCGTCATTTGATAGACACGTACATAGGTGCAGAAGAAAGCAAAACGATTTCTGCTTTTGATGACATGACGCTGATCGATTTGATCGTAGAACGAGGCGCGGATGCGGTAAACGCATTACCGAAAGGCATAACAAGGAACAAAGAAGCCGTGGCGGAAACAATAGAAAACAATATGCGCAGGCTGATAATCGATCAAATGCCTACCAATCCGAAGTATTACGAGAATATGTCAACGCTTCTGGATGAATTGATAAATGAACGAAAAGAAGAAGCCAAAAGTTATAAAGAATATTTGGCCAAAATAGTCGAATTAAGTAAAAAAGTAAAAAAACCTGCTGATTCTGCTATATATCCTAAACGGTTGGATTCTAATGCCAAACGCGCCCTATACGATAATTTGAGCCATGATGAAGAACTCACGATTGCTCTGGATGCGGAAATCAGTCACACGAAAAAAGACGGCTGGCGTGGCAATTTGATAAAGGAGCGTGAAGTAAAATATGCGATACGAAAACACATAGATGATGATGATGAAGTAGACCTTATTTTTGGGTTAGTCAAAAATCAGAGGGACTATTAAAATGCACCGGATTACTGTAGGTGACCTATCAATAGATGTGGTAAGAAAGGATATAAAGAATCTGCATCTTGGTGTATATCCGCCCAACGGCCGGGTGCGCATTGCTACACCACTGAAACTAGATGATGATGCTGTTAGCCTTTTTGCTATAACGAAAATGGCGTGGATAAGAAAACAGCAATTGAAATTTGAAGCTCAAGAACGTCAATCAGCACGTAAATTTGTGTCCGGAGAAAGTCATTATTACAACGGCAGGCGCTATATATTAAATGTTATTTATTGCAATGCTAGCCCCAAAGTAGAAATACGCAATAAAACCTATATTGACCTTTACGTTCGGGTTGGGAGCACGACCGAGCAGCGCGAGAAAGTGCTTACCAAATGGTATCGGAAGCAACTTAAAGATCAAGTACCTGCACTATTGGATAAATGGCAAAAGATAATCGGAGTGGAAGTTGATGACTGGGGTATTAAGAAAATGAAAACCAAATGGGGCACTTGCACTCTTGCAAGTCGTCGAATTTGGTTAAATCTAGAACTCGCGAAAAAGCAGGAAACCTGTCTTGAATACATTATCGTACACGAGATGATACACCTTTTAGTGCGCAACCACAGCGATCGTTTTATAGCATATCTGGATAAATTTATGCCGCAATGGCGTTTATATAAAGAAGAGTTGAATCGGTCAATGTTGAGCCATGAACGTTGGGGTTGATAAAGTCACCATACAGCGTACTTAAGTACAAGGCCTGCCTTTAAGCAAGACCGCCGATGACATAAACTACACGTTTATCACAGGTATGACCTAGGATATTAAAAGCTATTCGCTTTTTTGTTTTGATACTCACCACCAAAAAGGTTGTCATAAAGCGATAGAACGAACAAAATGCGAAGCACATTATTTGGAACCGCTACTCTCTGCTATAGCCTTGCAACACAACGGATCAAAGCTTTGGTATCCTCAAAACCCCCTCAAATTACATGAAACCTCAAAGCTTACAGTACATCAATTCTCGAGCTAAAACGCGGATACGAAGTCCTGCCTGACAACAATGTCTGGTTTGCTATGACGGACGGCGCACCTACTGACGGCAGCGTATGGAAAGGAGATGGCGCCTACCGGGCCATCCGCGGCGGTGGGTTCTTTATTGTATATTGAGTATCTAGACAATACAATAAGAAAATTGAGGATTTCATCACAAAATGGTTCAGAGCAGTTTCAGGTCAAGCTAAAGTACGCTTCGTTCGTATCGCTTTAAGTAAGGTCCATCTTTGTTTTTATCGCCTTCCACAAAGCAGACCGTTAAAAATTGGAAGTGTACAAGGGATATATAAGCCTTTTGCTGTGTGTGCTTTTAATCGGTGGGGCGGACACAGGCCCATGGCGTGAATTTACCTTCTAGCCATAGCGCAATATAGCAGCAACGCCACCAAAAGCTCGCTTTAACTGCGCACCTTCCTCAAACTCCATTGAAATTAGTTCCACGTCTGACCCTATCACCTCGGCCATCTCCACCAAATCGTGCACAAGCGCCTTATCTAGCTCTTCCGATACCAAAAGCGTATCCACCGCACCCTGTTCCAATTTCCGCCGCACTTCTTGTTCGCCGTATGCCACCATAGTATCCTTATTAACCAATAGTTTCATGAGCCTTGTCATCAGCTTCCGCTCACGCACCAAATCCAACCCCTCTAATACATCATCCGCTTTGTCTACGAGTTCATAGAGTCCCGATTCATCCGTATATGCAACATCAAAAATGCCCAGTATCTTATCTTGTAACTCATAATGCAGGAAAGACCCCTTTAAAAATTCCTCCTTCGTCGGACTGGGTCCACCAATCAAAATGCCTTTCAGGTCCATATGAAGCAATGCTTGTGTTGTATGTTCGCCTATTCGCTTATAAAAATCCCCGATTGCTATTAACCGCAGCCGCTGGAATCTCGGTGCTGATTGCCCACCTTTTCTCATCTTTCCCGGAACAGCGGAAGTTATGTGCTTCAGCGACTCTATCACCTTACCATTCAATAGACCGATCGTTGCCTCTCTTTTGTCAAGCACAATCAAGCCGTATTTTTCGTGCTCGTCCACTAGATCTTCCAGCGGCTCGAGGAAGAAGCTCGAATCACAATGGTAGATATAGGAATATATCTTCGCTGGCGGCTCCACAATGAAAGTTTCTATATCTGTCCTGTCCCCTCCCTTAGCAACGGCACCGCAGAAAATAACCAACCCGTTCTCATCCACACGCACGTACCGCAGCTTCGCTAATATTGACTCCAGAGAGCTTTGAACATTAGTACGTGTCGATTTACTCTTTATGTTCATCGCCTGCCCGTGCTCCGAACGGAGCTGAGAAGTAACATCTGAAATCTGTTTATCCTGCGGGATGTAAACGGAAACGAGCTCGGTTCCTCGCCCGGTCTTTTCCCTCAGTTCTTCCAATACCTTCCTGAATTCATATTTCTTTATCTGATCCATATCCTCAGCCCAACACAGTATTTAGTTTACTTTGATAGCGGTTCTAAACTAATATCCTAATGGTTGTCTGCCGAAAACCGTCCCCACACGAGCGGCGGCTTTATGCGGCAACCGGGGCTCGAACCCGGGTTACAGGCTTGGGAAGCCTATGTCCTACCACTAGACTATTGCCGCCCGGTATTTCCGCCCAAACTCTTCAAAGTCGGAAGCAAGAGAAGTAAGTGCAGATTTTATGGCTTCTAAAGCATCACCCTCCTTCATCTTCACATACAATATGGAATTGCCCAGCAGCGAATGTGTCATGCTATTGGTTGCTAGGTCTACATTTTCATTCTCCAGGAGCTTGGAAGTCAGCGGTGCTAAAAGCGTATTGCCCTCCCCTTCTATCTCCAGCCGCAGCTCATTCTCCGCCCTTTCCACTACCTTTATCTTTATCCCGCCATTCTCCATGCTTACATCACCACTTAGTTTAGTATGCTAGCTACACTAATCCCTTACCATAATCGTCAGATAGCTTCCTTTCTTCTACCCTCTTGCACGTATCACACGTCAACGTATTCCCTTTCTTCCTCAAATCGCCTTTGCATTTCCCGCATATCGCTTTTATCACGCCCAAATCATTTCCCTCCGTGCTAAGTCTTAATGCCTTTGCGTCCAGCACTTTCGCCTTCACCAGATCCAGATAACCAAACTCACGCTGCAATTCTGACACATACCCGCTCTTTATATTCGATATATGGATAATACCCTGCGTGGATGATGCAACATCTCGATCATCTTTACCTTTCACTCGCGCTATATTCACGACAGCAACAGCATCTCTCAAATCTTCTATCCTGCCTATAACCACATCTCCCTCTTCTGGCACTGGCGGTGTCCCTACTTTTGGCAGGACATCTATAACCCTCTTATCACTTATGCTAATCTCTCCGGTCACAGAGGCATAAATATTTCCAGTTTCATCATACACGCCCATCCCAGGCGTAAATTCCTCAGAAGTACCCAGGAAATCCCCAGGAACTACAATACCTTCTTCTTTCTCCATTACTTCCTTTCCTTCTTTTCACTCCCCCTTAACAATTTACTTTATACTAAGTATAATTAATATTTCTTTGCTAAATGTTTTAAAACTTTTTGAAAGAAAGGTTATCTTACCTAAGGTATATTGTTTCTTTGGAAGAAGGTTATCTTACCTAAGGTATATTGTTTCTTTGGTAAAGCTTTCTTTTTGAAAGAAAGGTTTTTTTATGCGTGTGATAGGAATAGACCCAGGAACTGCTCGCACTGGATGGGGTGTTGTCGAGTTAAACAACGGACGATTAAAACCAATTGATTTTGGTTATGTAAAGACAACACCCGCGCAATCGAATGGAGAGCGATTAAAGAAGATCTATTATGATCTGCTCGCCGTGATAAAGGACGTTACGCCAGATGTTATGGCAATAGAGATGATTTTCTTCAATACAAACGTGAAGACAGCGTTAAGTGTTGGACAGGCACGAGGGGTTTGTCTCTTAACTGCTGCGATCTCAGACATACCGGCATATGACTATAACACATCCGAGGTAAAGAGCATTATAACCGGATATGGCAGGGCAACGAAGAGCGAAGTCGCCACCAGTGTAGTCGAGAAGCTCAAATTAGCGGAAATGCCAAAGCCCGACGATGTCACTGATGCCCTCGCTATCGCAGCTACCCACATTATTCTGAATTCCGATCTACAGATTCAACATTAATGTATAAGCGACGAACCAGCAGAAAAGAGTCATAAAAGCGAGATAAATCCAGTCTTTTGCACCTTCCATGGGTATATGCAAGAACTGATAGACAAACTTCTGCACAAATATCATTATGATTGCAATAATCAAACCATCCGTTGATACGGGATCTTTTATCAAAATAAAGGATAAGGCACCTGCAAGAATACCAAATGCGAGTGGTATCAACGTCTTTTTTAAGCCTTCCTCATATTCTGCCCTTTTTTTATCCCGCTCTTTATCCTTGTTCTCCATCTGCTACTAGTCTCATTTATTATATCTGCTATTTAAGTATTCGGTATTTGTTTGGCAATCAATTAAGAGTTCTTTAATTGTTTTTATATGCTCAACTGCATCCCCACCCACATCTAAAGGTGCTTTATTCTCTATATCCGCCTTTATCAACTCCGGATCGTGAGGTATGATCGCCAGCAATGGAATGCCCATAGCATTTAATTTGGTTTCTATCGTTTTTACCATCTCTGAATCTGTAACCTTGTTCATCACCGCCGCCATATTCTTTATCCCTATATCCTCTCCGAGTTTCTTTATTCTACCCACTGTCTCTACCGATCTCATCCCTGGCTCTACCACGGCAAGCAGTAGATCAACCCCCTTTGCCGTTCCCCTACCCAAATGCTCTATCCCTGCTTCCATATCCATTATAACCGTGTTTTCCTTGAACAGGGTATGATGCAACAAAGAGCGAAGGAACGCATTTTCCGGGCATGTGCAGCCTGACCCGCCTTTCTCTATCGTTCCCATTACCAACAATGTCACCCCGTCGGGTCCTTCTGCCCCGTATCTTCGGATTACGTCATCCACTTTGGGATTCAATTTGTAGATCCCAGAATAAGCGTTCGTCCGCTCGAAAATCAAGTCCTTTAGCTCAGACACTGGCTTTGGATTCTCCTTTATACCCAATACAAATTTTAAGTTCATTGAAGGATCTGCATCCACTGCTATTACCGTATGCCCATCCCTCGCAAGGAGTCGGGCGAGCGTGCCGGCAATGGTCGTTTTACCCACACCGCCCTTTCCCGCAACTGCTACTTTCAGCTTCTCTTTATCGCCCATCAATCATAAACGCTCAAAACAGGTTTAAACTCCTTAATTTTGTCAGTAATATCTCTACGGACTTTTTACAATCGTCTAACGTCTTCCCACCAGTTATAACCAGCTTGCCCGAACTGAAAATCAATATAGCACTCTTTGGATCGGTTATACGATAAACTAAGCCGGGGAAAACTTCGGGCTCATATTCCATACCTTCTAGCTCTAAACCCATCACAATAGCCCCGAGGTTAAGCTCTTTCCCAAGATCGGCAGAAGCCACGATATTTTGCACTTTGAATTCGGGATGCTCTTCCACTTCTATACCTACGCCTCTGAGGTCCGCAGCAAGCTTATCCATTACAGTACGCACACCTTCTTTGGTCTTCGCTCCCGTGCATACTACTTTTCCAGAGCGGAAGATAAGAAAAGCGGATTTGGGCTCTTTTGTCCTATACACGAGACCAGGGAACTTCTTTTTCGTGAACATCGCTTCTTCTAACTGAGATTCGACATATTCCAGGTCCAGGCTCTCAGTAATCCTCGCATTCGCTACAACATTCTCTATTTTTATATTTATTTCTGACATTTTCATTAATCCCCCAATATTATAATATATAAAACTATACTATTGCTGTGCTATAAAAAGAAATGTATAGTATATTTTTAAACCTGAGATAGACTATAAGATTAAGAGGGCATGCATAGATCATGAAGAAGAGACTAAAAAGGATACGCGGAACAAGAACCTGCGGCGGTGGCTCACATAAGAAACGAAGAGGGAAAGGAAGTAGGGGCGGTGTCGGTAACGCGGGAGCGCACTCACATCATGTCGTACGATCGTTGAAGATGGGTATAATAAAAGGGCAGCATATCTCAAATCAGCATAACCGCCATGACGAAGGGACACTTAATATCGGTAATTTAGAAGAGATGCTAGCAGAACTGATAAGGGACGGTAAAGCGGAAGAGAAAGCAGATGGTATTTATCTCGATGTCACGGAGCTAGGTATACAAAAGATTCTGGGCAAGGGCAAAGTAACGAAGAAGCTGATGCTCACAGCGAATGCAGTTACCGAGACAGCGAAGGGGAAGATAGAAAGTGCTGGAGGCACGGTGAGTATTACTTAGATGAGTGCGATAAACTTCAGAGATGTAGTATCGTCTGTTTTAGGTAAATTCCCCATGGTTGAACGTCCCGAGTGGCACGTTCATTTTAAAACTAAATTGGCCTGGACAGTGGGCATACTCGTTCTCTTTTTTGCCCTTGGTAATATCCCCCTATTTGGGCTATCGCCTGAGTCAATGGACCTATTCGGGCAATGGCGTGCGATATTTGCAGGGGAGCGATTCTCGCTAACTGCTCTTGGTATTATGCCAATTGTTGATGCTTCTATTGTATTACAACTCTTAGTCGGTGCAGGTATAGTAAAGTTGAACTTGAGCGATCCCAAGGATCAGGCGTTTTATCAGAACATCCAGAAACTGCTCGTTTTGGTCTTTGCTGCTTTTATTAGTCTGACGTACGTTGTAGGCTTTTATAAGCCCGACCTGGCAGTAGCAGCGCAGCTTGGCGTGGATCCATTCTGGATTACGACCATGCTGTTTCTTCAGGTCTTCGCTGGTGGGATGCTGATATACTTCATGGATGAGGTGGTCTCGAAATGGG
The DNA here is from genome assembly GCA_003336485.1 of Candidatus Methanophagales archaeon. Lineage (GTDB taxonomy): Archaea > Halobacteriota > Syntropharchaeia > Alkanophagales > Methanospirareceae > Methanophaga. The sequence continues at coordinate 59,048 of QENH01000200.1, read as the reverse complement.
GTATAGGATCAGGTGTTTCACTGTTCATCCTCGCAGGTGTCTCGCAACAGGTAATTATCGGCCTTATAAGTTGGATTCCCGATCAAAGCGGATGGGCCGTGGGCGTAATCCCAAGATGGATAGAAATAGTGCAACAAGTACCGGGGTACGAGATACTGGAAGGTGGAATGACTTTCCTTTTCCAAAATCACCTGATTGCGCTTATATCCACGATTGCGGTATTTTTCACCGTTGTTTATCTTGAGAGCACTCGGTTAGAGATACCGTTAGCACATGCGGTAGCAAGAGGAGCACGGGGGAAATTCCCTATTAAGCTGTTGTACGCAAGTGTGCTGCCAATGATCCTTGTAAGAGCGTTACAAGCGACCATACAGGGTTTTGGGAGGATGCTTTATTCACAAGGAATAACTATTTTTGGGACGTTTGAAGGGAACACTGCGGTTTCAGGCTTGATGTATTATCTCAGCCCTATATATAGCCCCTGGGATTGGTACCCTGCACTTGTGCTTCCGGGCATTGAAGGTTGGCAAATTGCCATAAGATTGTGTATTGACTTCTCTTTTATGATCGTAGGTGGCGCGATGTTTGCCCTGTTCTGGATAAATACAACAGGAATGGGTGCTAAAGATGTGGCAGCGCAGATACATAACTCAGGGCTACAAATACCGGGGCATCGTAGGACAGCGTCAACGATAGAACGAATGATGGAAGGATACATCCCGAAAATAGCGCTTATGGGCGGTGCTATTCTGGGCGTGTTGTGCGTGGTTTCGAGTATGTTCGGCACACTTGGACAGGCATCAGGGACTGGTTTACTTCTGGCGGTGAGCATTGCATACCGGCTCTATGAAGACGTAGCGTCTGAGCAGATGATGGAGATGTATCCGACAATGAGACGATTCTTCGGCGGTGAATGACGAAAAGGAAACCACAAGATTATTTATTTATTTTTCACTTCGTCAACTCTTCGGCAACCATCTTAGCGATGCTTATCGTGCTAAAAGCGGATTCTAATGTATCCGTTGCGGTTATCTCTTTGACGCCTGCTTTAAACATCCGCAGAGTCGCATTTTGCACAAAAAGGCCATGTATGCACGTAACATGAACGTCCACTGCGCCCTGCGCTTTTAGCATAGTGGCCGCTTCTGCTATTGTGCCACCGGTAGAGATGATGTCATCTACGATAATAACGTTCTTCCCCGCCACGCTCAACGCTCGCGGCGATATTTCCACTTCCTCGCCGCTTATCCGCCGCTTCTCCAGCACATCGTAATCGAAGCCATGAGGTGCGGCAACTGCTTTCGCTAACCCATTCGCTCCTGCGTCCGGTCCGATTATCACAGGATGTGTTATTTCCTTCCTCGCTATGTAATCGCCAATTGTGTGAGCTGCATCCAGATCCTTTGTTTCTTTATCGAAATACTGCAATATGGCGTTATTATGCACATTAACTACATAAATCCTTTTGATACTATCAAGACACAAGCACCTTGCAACAGCTCTTGCGCTTATCGCCTCGCCTGATTTAAACTTCTTATCCTGTCTCGCATACCCTAGATACGGTATAACCACTGTTGTTTCATGCGCTTCTTCTACCGCATCTATCAGTTGCAACAGGCATATCAGGTCGGAATCGGTTACGATGCTCTGAACGATGGTTACTTCTTCGTCTTTTATGTCATCTAATACTCGCGTGTATGACTCCCCATCGGGGAATTTCTTGAACTCACATAACGAGACGTTACAGTCCAGTTCCGATGCTATTCTCGCAGCCAGGAGCTGTGACGACTTTCCGGGTATTATTTTCATCTTCTTTCGCTCTCCCACATTAGCCAGTGATTAATATTTATACTTTAACTTGTATTTGTTTAGCTCCTTTTTTATACGCCACGAGATTACACAGATTTCCACGAGATGATAGAAGAGTCTAATAATCTCCTCCGTCTAATAAACCATCAAAAATATTAAAAATCATATTATCTGCGTCCGATTATCAAATACAAAAAATCAAATATAAGCAATCAAAGAGAAATAGAATAAAAGGAAATGAGATACATCACCTTCTCCAAGAACATCTTCATACCGGTGACGAATGTATGCAGGAATGCATGTGACTATTGCGTGTTTAAAGCACGTAGCTTAGAAGAGGCTTACGTGATAGAGAAGCGCGAATTTTTAGAGGGCATAACTAATTGCGGTGCGGTGACAGAAGCGCTATTCACAGCAGGCGAAAAGCCAGAACTCGCACATCTTGCGCACTTCTTCACAGATCGCCTTGCCTCTTTGGGGTGCTCCACCCTCATAGAATACACAAAAGAGCTGTGCAAACTCGCGATTAAGCAGGGATTACTGCCTCACTGCAATTTGGGCGTGCTGAATAGAGCGGAATTAAAGGAACTACGACCAGTGAATGCGTCTATAGGCTTGATGCTTGAAACCACTTCTGAACTAGAAGCGCATAAGAACTCGCCGGGTAAAGATCCGAATCTGAGATTGGCGATGATGGAAGAGGCGGGTAGGCTCAAGATACCGTTCACTACGGGCATATTAGTTGGCATAGGCGAAGAAAAGGGCGACCATATTCGCGCTTTAGAAGCTATAAAATCAGTACATGGGCAGTATGGGCACATACAGGAGGTTATTATCCAGCCATTCTTACCTAAACCGTTCACACCAATGGGGGACAAAACTCCACCGAGTTTCGAGGAGCTGAAGGACGTTGTCCGTGCAGCGAAAGATATACTGCCGAATGAGATAGCGATACAGGTCCCGCCGAATTTGACTTCGCCAACGGAGTTGATAGAACTGGGCGCATCGGACCTCGGCGGGATAGCGGAGAAGACAATAGACTACATAAATCCCGAATCGCCATGGCCACGAGAGGACGAACTCCGAAGGAGAGTTGCACCTTTCGAATTACGGGAACGACTACCTATCTATCCGCGGTACATCAAAAAGGGCTGGTACAGCGAGGAGATAAGGCCTTTAATAGAGAGATACGCAGATGAAGAGGGATTGAGGAAGCGAGATGGATTTTGACGCTTGATCTTCATGGAAAACATCAACAAAAATTTTATTGACCACTTTCAATATCCACAAACCGCGGTGCTCCATGAGCGCGTGGTGAACCTGTTGGTATTCTCAACTGCTATGAGAATGAGTTCCCTGAGCTTTCTCGAATGCTCGCCCTCAAAGGTGCAAAGCTCATTGTAGGTCCAACTGCTGCGGACTATTATTATACTCTACCCAACGGCAATCGCAGTGCTGTTCCATATCCTGACGTTTCAACTCTCGTGCTTCCAGCCTTTGCATATACTAATAATGTATTCTATGCATATTCTAACCGTGCAGGATATGAGGAACGAGATTCAAACCAATGGCACTATCGCGGCAACAGTATCATTATAGGACCTCACGGTGACATCATTGTTCAGGCCAATCATCAGCAGGACACGTTGCTTATTGCTGACTGCATCTCGGGGCACTATGGGATGACCCATCCAGCGGCCAACCATAGCTACCTCAAGGACAGGCGGCCGAAGATGTATAAGTTGATCACAGCGTCAGAGGCTGATTTTATCAAAGGATGATGGAATACTTTTTTTTATGGTTCGCTAACCAAATACAACTCTCCTAAACGCCACTTTCTATCTTGTCCCGTATCAATCTACTAACTTCTTTTGGGTCCGCTCTACCCTGTGTATGCTTCATTACCTGCCCGACTAAGAAATTCAACGTTTCCTTTTTTCCCGCTTTATAATCTGCTATTACGGCTTTGTTATCCTTTAGTACGCCATAGATTATCTTTTCCGTCTCTTCCGAACCCATACTTGCCAGACCTTTTATCTTGATTATCTCTTCTGGCTTACCGCCCTTATCAAGCATCGCCCTTATTATCGTAGTCGCCCCTCGCTCGGTAATCACACCCTGCTCCAAAGATCGCAAGATGGTGACGAACTCATCATGAGGTATCCTTTTTGACGCCTCACGCATTGAAATAGAGCGATAATTCAGTTCGCCCTTCAGAACATCCGCAATCCACGTAGCACTTAACCGCGGATCTATCTTAGACGCTACAGCTTCGTAGTAAACCGCAATAGGGAGATCGTAAGTGAGCGAACTCGCATGTTCCGGTGTAATAGAATATAGGGCGAGGAATCGCTTCCGCTTTTCGTCCGGGAGTTCGGGTATCTCCTGCCTCACCGCTTCTACACGGTCAGAAATGCAAATAGGCACGAGATCTGGCTCTGGGAAATAGCGATAGTCATGCTCAAACTCTTTCGTACGCATGGAAAGAGTTATCCCACGCACTTCATCGTAATGGCGTGTCTCCAGTCGGACATTAAGTCCTCGGCGCAACAAATTCTTCTGCCGTGTTATCTCGAACAATAACGCACGCTCCACACCCTTATATGACGATATGTTCTTTACTTCTGCCCTATCGCCCCCTTCTATGGATATATTCGCATCAACTCGCATTGCACCTTCCAAATCGCCATCATAGACGTCTAAATATTCCAGTATGCTCCTCAACTTACCTAAGAATATCCGCGCCTCTTTCGGCGACTTGAGGTCGGGCTCGGTCACTATCTCAACTAACGGCATTCCCGACCGGTTATAATCAACAAGAGAATATTTCGCGCTATCTATCGTACCCTTATATGCCAGCCTACCGGGGTCTTCCTCCATATGCACGCGCGTAATCCTTATCTCTCGCTCTTTGCTTCCATCGCCGCTATCACTTTCTATTCGTACCAAGCCATTAAAAGCGATGGGGAAATCATACTGCGTGATCTGGAACCCTCTGGGTAGGTCGGGATAGTAATAATTCTTTCGGTAGAATATGGTTTCCTCTTGCACTTCACAGCCCAAAGCAAGCGCTATTTTTATCGCATATCCTATTGCTCGTGTGTTCACGACCGGCAAAGCGCCGGGTAAGCCTAAACAGGTTGCACAGACGTGCGTATTTGGATCAGCGTTATGATAGTCTGTAGAGCAAGAACAAAACAATTTAGACTTTGTAAGAAGTTGTGCATGGCATTCCAAACCGATTTTCACTTCCATTTGTTTCTTCTCCTTTTATTGTATCTTATTACTTTAATGACGCTTTCTTTACTCTTTTTCTTTTTACAAAAAACTTTATCATAAATGCTTCGCAGAAAAACCTGTTTCTTTTGGTAAAGCTTTTCATTCTAAGAAAAGGTTTTTTATCAAATAACTTTTTATGTCTGCAATAAAAAAGTAAAGTAAAATGACGACGGTATACGATGTGCCACCGGATAAACTGACGAAGTCGGTAGGGGCGGAATTAAAGAAGAACAAGGTTATCACTATGCCAGAGTGGAGCAAGGACGTAAAGAAAGGCATGAGCAAGGAATTACCGCCTGAGGATAAGGACTGGTGGTGGGTGCGATGTGCATCTGTGCTGCGGCAGATATATCTTCATGGGCCTGTAGGAGTGTCAAGGCTTCGTACGTATTACGGTAGTAGTGCCAGAAGGGGCGTAAAGAAAGCGCGGTTTAGAGCTGCTTCTGGGAAGATAATACGAGAGGTGCTTTCTCAGTTAGAACAGGCCGAGTATGTGATAAAGACGAAAAAAGGGCGTAAAATATCGCCAAAGGGGCAATCTTTTCTCGATGATGCCGCACACGAGCTAAAAAATACTCAAGAACCGATCAAGGAAGTCTTAGAAGAAGCAGCAGGTGTTACAAATGGCGAGTGAAGCGGAACTAGAAGCGATAAAAAGGCGCAAGTATGAAGAGCTGGCGCAGGTTCAGGCAGGAGCGGGCGCGGAAGAGGAAAAGCGGCAAGAGATAGAAGAGGCGAAACAAAGTATTATCAAGCAGATTCTCTCACCGGAAGCGCGAGAACGGCTAACGAACATAAGAATGGCAAAGCCAGAATATGCGGAACTGCTAGAGAACCAGCTAATTGGATTAGCGCAGAGTGGAAGGCTAAAGAGCATGATAAACGATACTCAATTTAAGGAAATCCTGCGGCAGTTGATGCCAAAGAAGCGCGATATTACAATAAGAAGGGTATAACCTAGCATAATAGAACATAGCGAAATAAAATAAAGCGCATTTTTAGATGATTACAGAACAAGAGATTTCCATTGATGGCGCCGTAAGGGCGATGGAGAAGCGGGGTATAGGTGCCATAGTGACTTTTGTCGGTGTGGTGCGGGCTGAGGCGGGTCTAAAAGGCATGGCAGTAGAGCTAGAAGATAATGCGCAGGCCGAGCTTGAGCAGTTAAAACGAGATGCTTTTGATAAGTTTGACATCGAAGCTGTGGAGGTCATACATCGGCATGGCTTACTGGAAGTGGGCGATATTATCGTTGCTATTTTGGTAGGTGCGAAGCATAGGACGGCGGCTTTTAGGGCTTGTGAGCATTTAATAGATTTGTTGCGTATAAATGAAGCTATAAGACTGAAGGAATTGAAGTAAAATGAAATCCGAGAAGCTTTTTGAACTTGCAAAGGGGTATATGCCCGGTGGTGTTAGCAGCCCGGTGCGAGCATATAAGCCGTATCCGTTTTATACGGCGCGTGCGAAAGGGTCGAAGATATACGATGTGGATGGTAAAGAATACATTGACTACTGTTTGGCGTATGGCCCGCTTGTTTTAGGGCATGGAAACGAAGAGGTGAAGCATGCAGTCGTAGATCAGCTCGAAAAAGGGTGGCTTTATGGTACGCCGCATGAGAAGGAGATAACGCTTGCGAAGAAGGTAATAAGCCATTACCCTTCTGTTGAGATGGTCCGGTTTGTTAATACCGGGAGTGAAGCAACGATGGCGGCTATAAGGCTTGCAAGGGGGTTTACGGGACGCGATAAAATAGTGAAGATAGAGGGCGGGTTTCACGGTGCACATGATGGCGTGCTCGTAAAGGCAGGTTCCGGCGCTACAACATTTGGTATTCCTGACTCAGAAGGTATACCTAAGGATTCCGTGACGAACACGCTTCAAATTCCATTTAATGATACGGAGGCGCTTACCTCTGTGCTGGAGAATAATTCGGTTGCTGCTATTATATTGGAGCCGGTGATGGGGAATGTGGGTCCGATACCGCCTGCAGATGACTATTTGGGTGAAGTGCGAAGAATAACGAAGGAGAACGACGTACTACTCATTCTTGATGAGGTAATTACTGGCTTTCGGTTGGCGTTGGGCGGTGCGCAGGAATATTATGGTGTGGATGCGGACTTAACGGTTTTGGGTAAGATCGTAGGTGGTGGTTTCCCTATCGGCATGTTCGGCGGCAAGCGCGAGATTATGGCGTTAGTAGCGCCTTCCGGTGCGGTATATCAGGCAGGGACATTTAGTGGTAATCCTGTTTCGGTTACTGCGGGCTTGAAAACGATAGAGATATTGGAACGAGATAGTGTACCGGAAAGGATAAACGAGCGTGGTGCGACTATGCGGTCAGTTTTAAGCGAGCTAGTGCGTGACTCAGGCGTTGAAGGCTGTGTTTCGGGTGTTGGTTCGATGTTCAAGGTCTTCTTTAGTCCAGGCGGTGCGGCGGTAAAGAACTATGCCGATGCTTTGGATTGCGATAAAGCCAAATATACACGCTTTTTCCATAAAATGTTGTCTGCTGGTGTGTTCTTTCCGCCTTCTCAGTTTGAGACGAATTTCGTCTGTTTTGCACATACTGACGATGATATAGAGAAGACGATAGAGGCGTATAAGGCGAATCTGTAACCGTTATGGTCAAAAAGCAAAAATGGAAGAGATACAGTATTGTGCTATTTTTAAGTTGTACATTTTTAGCACCCCTATTACCAAAAATCGCCGAGATTTGAAGTAATATTTGCTATCGCTGAGCTATTAGCCATAGCATATTTCGTAGGACGAAAGAAATGATTGATTTAAGCAGCCCGCACTAGCTATTTTAAGAATATGATTTTTTTTCCCGATGGCTATTCATTTATCATACCCAAGTTTATTTGTAAATCTATCCATGAAAGTAGGTTATGAAAAGGAGATGAAACGTAATGGATAAAGGTGAAAAAATAGCTTTAGCAAGTGTTATAATCGCAGTAATTAGTCTTATTGCCTTTGTTGTTTATCCAATGCTATATACCTCCTCAATAACGCCCGTTACGCTAACGCCTGCACCAATAATAACGTCTACGCCAACAACTATACCTGTGGTTACCTCCACTATTACGCCAGCGCCAGCTACACCAAAACCATCGGAAGAGAAATTCAGAGTGGGGCCAACTGTTCGTTTAAGGCCAGTAATTGATATAATTGAAAAGAAACAAGATGGTATTGTTGAGTTATATATAGACAATCCGTCGTTGAACGATGTGGTATTGCATATGGAAGCGCATGTCAGTGTTCCTTCCGGAATACATATCTATTCAGAAGAATATGCATGGGCAACAGCCGCTGGAGTTGCTTATGCACCACTTTTCGAAATCCCACCCGGAACGGTGAGGACAATCTCGCTACATATCAAAGCGGATGAGAATGCGAGAATTGGTCAGCATACTTTACATTTCAGCGGATTATATTATCCAGGGAATAACAAAGACCATTATAATCCAATATCGCTAACATATCCTATAACGGTAAAGGAACTACCAACTGAAACGCCAGCGATAATATCCGGATTTGAAGCAGTTTTAGCGGTCACAGGATCATTAGCAGTAGCATATCTTGTGAGGCGAAAAAAAAAATAGCCTCACTTTTTTTATTATATGGTGTGAAGAGAGCATGAAGAGAAAGGGCAAAATCATGAAGCTCGGCATATTTTTAGGTAGTATCCTTTTGATATGTGTCTTGTCAATCGGAATCTTCCCACTCGGAATCCAAACTGTTTCAGCTTCGTATTTAGCAGAATCCTATCATCCGTATGCAAACAACTATGAAAACATCTGGACCATCTCGGAACCGGGAGTAGCTGAAATGAGGATTCATTTTACCAAGATAGAACTCTTGGAAGATGATTATGTGCGGATACTCGATATAGACAAGAATGAACTTGCAACATATGGATACAGTTGGGGCCCTTTAAGTGAAGCGGATATGTGGACGGAATGGTTCACTGGGGACACGTTAAAGATTAAGCTCGAAACTGATGGTAGCGGTATTGCTTTTGGTTTTATAGTGGATGAAGTGGAAAGGCGGACAGAATCAGCACCAACATCCTCATATTTAGCAGAAACCTATCATCCGTATGCAAACAACTATGAAAACATCTGGACCATCTCGGAACCGGGAGTAGCTGAAATGAGGATTCATTTTACCAAGATAGAACTCTTGGAAGATGATTATGTGCGGATACTCGATATAGACAAGAATGAACTTGCAACATATGGATACAGTTGGGGCCCTTTAAGTGAAGCGGATATGTGGACGGAATGGTTCACTGGGGACACGTTAAAGATTAAGCTCGAAACTGATGGTAGCGGTATTGCTTTTGGTTTTATAGTGGATAAGAAGGAGGCAAGAGGAGCGGTTCCCACTCCAGAACCTTCACCTTCTCAAACATTAACGCCTTCACCCTCAGCTCAGCAAACGCCAACACCTGTTGCATCCCCCACAACTTACGAATATCCAACTCCCACTCCAACCCCACCAACACATATCACAATCTCAGTAAGTCCTGCTATGTTGAACAGATCAGAAAGCGTAACGGTTTCTGGAGAAATAGTTCCTGCATCCAGCACAATAGTAACCATGATATTCAAATCGCCCACAGGTGAAATTGCAGAGCAGCCTGTAATGACCACATTAAGCGGCTCCTACGCCATTACTTTTCCGCCAAATGAGGTCGGAGAATGGAACGTAAATGCCTCTTGTGTTATCGGAGGGAAAGCGATAAAGAGCGAAACTATGTGTTTTACCGTAAAACAATACCGTATTGAAGTAGGATATGCAATTATAATCGTTGGCAGAAACGACGAATGGCTATCGCAGAATTACATTGACCTGACAGCAAACATGACTTATGACACACTCTTGAAGCGCGGCTTCACTGATGAAAGGCTATTTTATCTCAGTCCCATGAACTTTGAGAGAGTAGACATGCAAACATCAAAGGAAAATATTTCGTATGCGATAAACACATGGGCAGAGGGGAAAGTAGGCACCGAGGTCCCATTGTTCATTTACATAATAGGTCATGGAAAAGAAGATATGCTTCTGTTAAAAGGACTTGGAGAGACATTGAGTTCTTCGGAGTTGGATTCTAATCTGGATGAATTGTCCGCTGATACGGGATGCTATAAGATAACGGTGGTGATAGAATCGTGTAGTTCTGGCAGTTTCATTTGTAATCTTTCAACGGCTGGCAGGATAATTGTAACATCAACGGGCGCAAAAGCGAATTCGTTGATAGAGCAAACAGGCGCTACATTCTCAAAATATTTCTTCAACTCGATAGCAAAAGGGAAGAACATAAAAGAAGCTTTTGAAGAAACATCAAATGTGCCTGAGATAAAAGCATATTCTGATACGCTCGATAAAGTAGGATTATCGCCTCAAATTTCGTTGTTGGATGACAATGGTGATGGAATTGGGCATCCCGCACCAGTATATCCTGGAGATGGCTCTTTGTCATCGTCAACATACATAGGATCCCAATTCGGAGCCCTTGATTTCCCTCCAACTATCTTAGATTCAATTGATAATCAGACTGTGATGGTGGGTGAAGAAATAGAGATATGGGCGGTAGTAGTAGATGATTTGAAGGTAGAGCGTGTATATGTAACCCTGATTGAACCTGATTTTGCCATAGACCAGATAAGCAATGATACAATGTATGAAATAAACTTGACCACATTGGAGTTAAAAGAAGAGGTAGGAAATAGGTATATGGTGAGCTTTGTTCCGAAGAAGGAGGGTAGATATACTTTTATAATACATGCCAATGATGAAGAAGGAAATATCGCAAAGCCAAGGGAAGTTACTATTGTTGCAACAGAAAGTGAATTTGATACGGGTCCCGAAACATATCTAAGCATAATAGTTTATAATACTTGGATACCAATTGTTAGATTGGAACAGTAAAGAGGTTGGCATGAAAAGGATAGGTTTGAGGGGTTTCATTATAGTACCTATCAGCATTTTCTTACTTATATATTCTTTGACATCCGTGCTTGCAAGTGCTCCTTTGTTGGAAATAGCTACACCTGAAGATGAGGCAGAAGTGATTACGGGTACCATAACGGTTTCTGGTACAGCATTCCCCACTTCTCCGGGAGCAGTAATTGAGGGTGTCCTGGTCAACGGAGAGCTTGCATCAGGCACATCTTTCTGGAGTAAAACCATTTCGTTAAACCCCAACACCAATATAATAAAAGTGGAAGCAACTGATAATGCTGGTGATACCGCTACAAAAACTATCTCCGTGAGTTATAAGGTATTGACACCTTCGCCAACACCTTCGCCAACACCTTCACCAACACCCACACTAAGTCCAACTCCTACCATAACACCTTCACCAATACTTTCACCAACACCTTCACCAAGTCCAACTCCTGCTATAACTCCTTCACCAAAACATTTACCTACTATTACTCCTTTCCACTTACAAGCACCGAGTCCCACGCCATTTATAACACCTACCCCCTCCTACATACCAACTCCAACAATAACTACGTCCACACAGGCATCAACATACACTTCTATGCCAACAGAAACACCAACTGAGACCCCGCCACCAACTCCCAAACCCGGAGAACCAAGTGTTTATCTCCATGGAGAAAAGACAGATGTCACTGTTGGAGAAGATATTCTATTATCTCTTTCTGCGGTCAATCTAATAACAAAGCCAACGATGACTTTGCAACTGATACTAAAAGTCCCATCAGGAATGAGCATTACATCCATAGAATTTATAGAATCTGGAGCAGGTATGTATACAGCTAATTATACCGTAGAACCGGGAAAGGAAAGACATATCGGGGTGGGCATAAAAACGAATCAAGTTGGTGTGTTCAATGTTGAGAGCGATATTTGTTATTATTTTGGAGGAGATAAGTCAACTGCGGAATATAAAAGCATAATGCTTCCTGTTAAAGTGGATCTAATTTCTACACCTGCGACAACCAGGACAATGGCCACACCTAGTCCAAGGGAAACAATAGGGTTTGAAATGGTATTCGCTATTGCAGGGCTATTAGCAGTAGCATATCTGGTAGGACGAAAAAGGTAGTCCTACATTTTATTTAGAAACAACCTTTAACACCCCCTCTAATAGCCCTACACTCACACCATTAATCAGATATTGATTAGCGGTAAATTGTGCAGTCAGGAAATAACGCCCCCAAAAAGCTACGATGGGCAGAATTTTGTACATTTTCAGCGTATTATCGAGCCGATGCACAAACTCAACAAAGAAAATATTCAATATCAATGCAAATACCGAAAGGATCGGTAGCATTGTGACGAATGCACAAACATTCCACAACAAATCCCAGCTATAATAACCAATTACCCAAAAAAGCAAGATTAGAAGCATCAAACAGGAAAAGGTATAAATCGGATGCTCCTTACATCGTCTGAGGAAGTTTTGAATATCGCCTTCCACACGTCCATCTTTTATCGAACTCGGTTTCGCGCTTGAGAACGAGAACATCAATATTATTAGATTTTAGCGATCTAAAACTGCACTTGATTCACTAAAAGCGATTGCATCGTGGTTAGAAGTAGAGGGATAAGAAGAAAAAATAGCGGTGTGAAGATAGTGGTTATAATGGCTATGTTTGCGATTATTGTGTTCATGGGGCTATCAAATAACAACGAGAGTATTAAGAGAATATAAAGGAGATATGATTTAGGATAAGCGGAAAAGAAGAGGAAGAAGTGACGAATATCTTAATCAGGGCAAGATTCATCACCGATTACCGCGATTTTATCAGGGTTTTGTTCCGGGTGGGGCGAGAAAAGAATTACCGAGAGATTTTAAAAATATTGCGAGTATCTGCTGGTGGATCATTTTGATATTTTTAACATGATTACCCCATGTCTTCAGGCGACAATTGCCCTTCTCGTATATCTCGCTACCCGATTATCTGAAGGATTATTCTTCTTGACCGCCTCTTATTGTCCAGCTCGATAAATATCACTTGCTGCCACGTTCCCAGCATGAGCTTTTTCGCTCTGAAGGGCACGGTCAAAGACGGGCCTAAGAAAGATGCTCTTACGTGCGAATGCCCGTTACCGTCATGCCATCTATATTCATGCTCGTATCCAATACCCTTAGGAAATAACCGTTCCAAGGCGGTGGGTAAATCCTGCAGCAGACCGGGCTCGTATTCTATTGTTGTGATCGCTCCCGTCGCACCAGGCACGAAGACAGTTACAATACCGTCCTCAATCGCAGATTCTCTTAATTTACCGTTCACCTTCCCCGTTATGTTTATTATTTCCACTTCGCCTTGTGTATCAAAATGCAGTTCCTTCGTTTCGACACTCATTTTTGCACTTTCTCCTTCTTTCGTTTCATTCGTAATAAATTTTTATGGGTTATAACTTCCTGTATACTACTTATGTAGTTATATGGTGAATAGATATAAGACAGTCATCTTCGATATGGACGAAACGCTTCTGAATTCGAGGGGTGTAAGGGCGATAGCACATGAGTGGGCCTATGAAGCATTCAGAAAAACTTTGCGGCATTATGGGCTATCTCTCTCCATGACGGAGATAGATAGTTTATTTCTCGCGCCTCTGCATTCCGATGGCGAAGCAGGCGTGAGACGATTTTGTAATAGGTTCGGATTAGATACAGAAGAGTTCTGGGCACGGCGGGAGGCGGACGTCATAGAAGCGAAGATAGAAGCGATGCGAACAGGCAAGATAAAACTATGCGACGGATCCGAGGCGATAATAAACTATCTCAGCGGACAATTTTATCTTGCCGTGGTGAGCGATTCACAACAGGCGTGTGTGGACTATGCACTTGCGCATTTCCACTTGAAACCGCACTTCAAAATATGGTATGGACGGAGTAGCGATTTGCCAAGTCTGGCAAAGAGGAAGCCCAGCCCTTATTACATTAATAAGGTCCTGAGTGAATTGAATATGCGTAGGGCTGACGTGATACTAGTAGATGACAGCACGGTAGGGATATTAGCGGCAAATCGGGCCGGTATTGATTCCGTGCTTATCGATAACGCGGACGCGGACAAGGGGCTAAAGTATGAATCGAAACCCACGTTTTCTGTGCTTAATATCGGAGAACTGAAACAAGTTATATGAAATAAAAAACGTACATTTAGTTAGTGTATACCTATCAAAGAAAGGAGATAAGTGAAAGAATAATTAATTATGGGAAGAAAAATAGATCTGCCGGTAATCGTGCTAAACGAAAAGACCTACCTAGAATCTGCAGGGGCTAAGGGTCTAAAACTCGCCAAAATATGCGAGGCTGTTGCAGCAGAGCAGGATATGAGTATTGTCATCTGCCCACAGCAGGTGGAACTTGCGAAGATAGCATCGTCAGTGAAGATTCCGTGTTTCGCACAGCACGTTGAGGCAGTGGAACCGGGCAGTCATACTGGCTTTGTAACGCTGGAGTCAATAAAGGCGGCGGGCGCTACGGGCACACTCGTGAATCATTCAGAGCACCGGCTGAAAATCGCGGATATTGAGTTCATCATAGGTAAAGCAGCAAGCTTAGACCTTCCAACGATAGTCTGCACGAATAATATCGCGGTGAGTAAAGCGGTTGCGGAACTGAAACCGTACGCAGTCGCAGTGGAACCGCCGGAGTTGATCGGTAGCGGCAGATCCGTATCAAAGGAGGATCCGGGGATAGTAGAAGAAACGGTGAAAGAAGTGAAACGAGTATATGCGGACTGTGTTGTGCTTTGCGGCGCAGGAGTAACAAATGGCGAGGATGTAAAAGCGGCGATAGAGTTAGGCGCAGACGGTGTGCTGCTGGCTTCTGGCGTAGTGAAGGCAAAGGATCCAAGGGCGGCATTGTTGGACCTGGTGTCGGGGGTGTAGAAGATGAAAATCTGTCCGAAATGTGGCTCTGAGGAGTTGAACTATGAGCCCTGGCTTGGCGAGATATATGAATGCCGGGATTGTGGTTATCGGGGTGTTTTCATAATAGAAGAAGACGATCCGGAAATAGCAGCGGCGATAAAGAAGGAGATTGAAACTGGGAAAAATAAGGAAGAGTAATACGATGTTTTCAATATACAAATTTTAAGTAGGGTAGTTTTATATACTATGCTACACAATAGAATAGAAAGTTAGCGTTATAATACCAAGCTAAAATAAAGGGGGGATAAAAAAATGGCAGAAGCAAATATAATGATTGTTGAGGATGAGGTCCTTTTTGCAAAGGATCTAAAAGATCTGTTGGTGACTTGGGGATACACGGTACCTGCGATAGCATCTACAGGAGAAGAAGCTATAGGAAAGGCAGGAGAGATGAAGCCTGATTTAGTATTGATGGATATTGTGCTGAAAGATGGCATGGACGGTATAGAAGCAGCAGATCAGATTCGCACTCGCTTCAAAATCCCTGTCGTATATCTCACTGCTTATGCGGATGACGAGACAGTACAACGAGCAAAGATAACAGAGCCTTATGGCTATGTACTCAAACCGCTCGAGGAGAGAGATTTACATGTTACCCTTGAGATAGCGCTTTACATGTATGCCAAATATGGCGTGAGAACCAAAGCGCAATAATAAAAGATCAAATAGATTCTCGGAGTCGGCAACTAACTGTGGTCTCCATAGACTAATCAGCTATGCTGCTCCACCACATCTTTTACCTCATGTACCCGGCTTAAAACATTGATGCCACGCATCCCCCGTAACGTCTCTACATTATCGGCATCCTCTTTCCGAATTCTTAACTTTAAAGCCCTACCATCAGGTAGCGTAGTCATTATTTCGCCCTCTTTCTGGTCTACGGGGAAGATATACACCGGCACGTTCGCCTTCATGGCCTGTGCAGCAGAATTAGTAATAAGCGAATCCGCAATACCATATGCCATCTTTGCCACTGTATTTGCAGTAGCGGGTGCGATTAAAAAGAATTCGTAAGTGCCTAACGCTATTTTCCCTGCTATGAACGGTGCGTTTGGCCCTTTTTCGGGGCTCAGCTTTGAGAAATTATCTTTAACTTCTTTTAAGAGATTATAGTACTTCAAAACTACAACGCCCTCTTTTGAGGGATAGACATGAACATCTAAGTTGTACTTCTTGCTAAGCAGCCTCATAAAAGTCACACATTCGGTCATGTGGTCTCCTGCACCTGTAATCCCCCATGCGATCTTCATACACTTAGTAAATACGGAGTATCAATATAAATTCGTATAGGAAAGGCTGTTATTGCGGTTTCAAAGAATGCGATAAATGATTTTGGCAGGGGTAGATTCGCTTTTCTGAAGAATCTAAAGAAACGCACCTACCACCACGGTAAGAACTTCCAAATTGCAATGATTCCCACGAAAAGAGTAGTAAAGAGAATAATTCGTTTCAACTTCTCCGGATCTGTGAAAGTCAATATATATTTCCCAACCACATAAGCGATAAGAATGAAAGGAATGGAATAAATCAGAAGTAGAACTAGATCAACCGTTACATACCCGGAAATCGAAAATGAAGCCAAAGTAATAATATCTATCACAATTAAATAAGTAATCAAGCATCTTCTTATGAATGTTGCATCATATTGCTGATTTACCAAACCAAAAACGATTGGTGGCCCATTTATTCCCGTCAAGACACCCATAGAACCACTTATTAACCCAAGAACGGTAAATAGCAGCCCCTCCCTTTTCGTTCGGAAGTTTATATTCAGGAGAAAGATGACGGAAAACGTAAGAACACTTATTCCTATAATCAACCCCAATATTCGTGTCGGTAATAACCCAAACAATATTATGCCTACAATTATTCCCACTATACCGCCGCTAAAAATCTGCCTTATCTCGAAATTAAGCTTCTCTTTTACTATAAAAACCACCGCCATTACACTTTCCATGAGTATACTAATGATAACCGCGTTCTTCGGGCCTAAAAAGAGTGATAAAACCGGTGTTAAAATCATTGCAGAACCAAAACCGGTAATAACTCTTACGGTAAAAGCAAAAAAGACAAGTAAACCGATTATAATGTAAAAGTACCACATTTCAGCACTCTTTAGTTATTTAGTATCTTTGTTTTTGTTTATTATCCACGCAACTCCCGCATCTTCTTTATGTTCCGCTCTATGTAATGTGCAGCTCCCACGTCCCACCGGTTCCACAACGCACCATCTATATTCCTAATCCCTTCCAGCGATAGTTCCCTCGCATCTTCCATCGTCTCACCAACGCCCACGGTGCAAACAGTTCGTGATCCAAGCGCGTATGTATTTCCATCTGCACGTAACTCCATAGACCCGGGATAGACCCGCAAATGATCACCATAAGTATCCTGCAACGCATAGGCCGCACTCAAATCCACCCTTTTATCGCCGCTATCTTTTTTACGGTAACCGCCATAATCCATCGGCACTGCATACGTCACCACTGTTGCTTTATTCGCACATTCGAGCCGTGAAAGAGTCCCTTCTATCATACGAAAGCAGAGATCCACAAAATCGTTCTCCAAAACCGGCAATAAACCCATTATTTCGGGGTCGCCCGGTCGACTGTTTATCTCTAGTATCTTCGCACCGTCTCGAGTATGCATAAAAGCGACATAAAGCGGTATACCCCTAAGCTCGTCATTGCTTCCGTTACCCCTCAATTTGTTGAATATCTTCTGAACCAAAAGCACCTCCTCTTCACGATCACGTTCATCCATAAACGGCAGCCAATCGGTAGTGTCCTTATAAGCGCCCATACCACCCGTATTTGGGCCCAAATCGGAATCGAAAGCGCGTTTATAATCCCTTGTGTCCGGTAGAGCGAGGAGCCTTTTACCATCACAGAACGCCTGAAAGCTCGATTCTTCGCCCTCTACTCGCTCCTCTAATATCACGTCACTACCACTCTCAAAAATGGATCGGAAATGTGTGAAAAGGTGCTCCCGACAGGTGAAGTGGTCGCCCCAGACCCCCACGCCCTTACCCGCAGCGGGCTTATCTGGCTTCACTGCCACTTCATCGCCAAACTCGTCTAAAAATGCCCATACCGCATCTTTCACTTCACTTACGCTCTTATAATCCGCATGATGAAAGACTTTGAATTTAGGATTCGCCTCTGCACAACAATCCTCAATCAGATACCGTTGCGATGCTTTGCTTCCTTCTATTGCATATCTCTTCGTCGGACATATCATTGGCACTCCTGTCTTATGCTCTACCAGATCCCGAACACCGGCAATTATTGGCTTCTCTGGGCCGCAAATCCCGAAATCTATGCTGCTTTTATTCGCCTCCACGAACTCACATATCTTCTCCACATCCAGATCTGGGATGACCACGTGCTTCTCGGCATGTGACACGTTAAACGGGTTCCTTTGCTTGTCCGCAACAAACAAACGCGCGTCATAACTCGCACTTCTGCTCAGTGCATCTATTAGCGCAGCCGCTCGTGAGCCATAAGAAATAACTAATACTCCTACTTTCTCTCTTTCTTCGGTCATGATGTATTTATACTTATAAGGACTGAAAAGTAATAGTTTAACTAAAATCGTAAATAAATAATGACATACGGTAAATGAGGGGATAATAAATAAGATGAGTGGAAGTGGAGAGATGCCACCGCAGTTACAGAACCAGCTTGCTCAGCTTCAGCAGCTTAAGGTTCAAATAGAAGCCGCGGGCAGGCAGAAGATGCAGGTGGAGGCTATGTTGCAAGACTCAGAAAACGCGTTAGAGGAATTGGAAAAGCACGATGAAAAAACAGCGATATACAAAAATGTTGGCATGTTGATGATAAAAACCGGTAAGGACGAAGTAAAGGTGGAACTGTCAGAGAAGAAAGAGACCTACGCCTTGCGATTGAAAACGCTGGAACGGCAGGATGAGCGTGTACAGAAGCGATACCAGCAGTTGCAGCAGCAGTTACGAGAAGCTTTAGGTGCTGATACACAGCCGCCAGGCGCATAGTTTTGTTTTGGTTTGTTCGCATGGCGTCCCATTT
The DNA here is from genome assembly GCA_003336485.1 of Candidatus Methanophagales archaeon. Lineage (GTDB taxonomy): Archaea > Halobacteriota > Syntropharchaeia > Alkanophagales > Methanospirareceae > Methanophaga. The sequence continues at coordinate 39,989 of QENH01000200.1, read as the reverse complement.
TTTTTCGGACTCTTATTTTTTTCATAAATTTTTTAAACTAATGCGCAGTAATTACAAATAGGGAGGAAGGTTCAAATGGCAATTCCGCTTAAAAAGATAAGGGACGATGTATGGGAAGTACCCCAATCATATAAAGAGTACATGCGAGTGCCGGCAAGGGTATATGCGGCAGAAGCGCTTTTGGAAAAGCTGAAAAGCGACCTGACGCTACAACAAACAATCAATATCGCTTCGCTCCCAGGCATAGAGAAATACTCTCTGGTTATGCCCGATGGGCACCAGGGTTATGGCTTCCCGATAGGCGGCGTTGCAGCTACGGATTTCGAGGACGGTGTCATTTCCCCCGGTGGCGTTGGATACGACATAAACTGTGGCGTTAGGCTTATGCGCACCAATCTGAAGGAGGGTGACGTGAGGCCTCATTTGTCCGAGATATTGGACAGCTTATTTGACTATATCCCCGCGGGGCTGGGACTATCCGGGAAAGTGAAGTTGTCGCATAGTCAGTTAGATGATGTGCTATTGGGTGGTTCCAAATGGTGCATTGAAAATGGTTATGGCTGGCCAGAGGATATAGAGCGCACAGAAGAGGGCGGTAGATTAAAAGCAGCAAGTATAGATAAGATAGACGAGAAATCAAAGAAGCGGGGCTCGCCACAGTTAGGTACGCTCGGTTCGGGGAATCACTTTTTAGAGGTGCAGGTAGTGGATGAGATCTTTGATGAGCAACTTGCAAATGCGTATGGAATAGAAGAGGTGGGGCAGGTAACTGTTTTGATCCATACCGGTGGCAGGGGCTTATCACACGGCGTTTGCTCTTACTATCTGCGGAATTTCGAACGCGAGATGAACAAGGATGCAACGTTATCAAAGATACTCGGCTTAGAACGTGAACTGGCTTGCGCTTATTTGAACAGTGACACGGGTATGGATTATTTCGTTTCGATGTGCGCATGTGCGAATTACGCTTTTGCGAATAGGCAACTCGCAACCCACTGGACAAGAAAAGTATTTGAAGACGTGCTACGAAGAAAAGCGGAAGATATGGAAGTTCGGCTGGTGTACGACATTGCACATAACATAGCGAAAGAGGAAGAGCATGTGGTGGACGGGAAGCGTAAGAAGTTGTGTGTGCATCGAAAAGGTGCGACACGGGCGTTCCCCGCAGGTGACGAACGATTACCACCGATCTATAGAAACGTTGGCCAGCCGGTGTTAATTCCCGGCTCTATGGGCACACGCAGTTTCTTGGCGGTGGGCACAAACGTAGCAAGAGATGAGACTTTTGGAAGTTGTGCTCATGGCTCTGGTAGAGAAATGAGCAGGACAGCGGCAATGAGGCAATACCGAGGTAGTGAAGTGAAAGCGGAATTAGCGAAACGGAATATAATAGTGAAGACACGAGAACGAACAAAGCGAGATGTGAGGAAGAAGAGAGGTATCCAATTTGACAAATATGGCGAGCTGGCGGAAGAAGTTTCCGCAGCCTATAAAGACCCGGAAGTGGTAGTTCAAAGTTGTGAAGTATCAGGTATAGCGAAGAAAGTAGCGGCTTTCAGAGCCATTGGTGTTATAAAAGGATAAACCAACACAGTCTAAAAATATACTGTTTTATCACCGCGGAGAGCGCCGAGCAGTGCATATATGAAGTATAACTTCCACCTATTTAGGACGCGGATTTACGCAGAAAACTAGTTCCTCAATGATTCTAATAATCTCCTCCGTCAATTAAACCTTATATTTAAAATCCTGATTATCTGCGTTCATCTGCGTCCGATTACCAAAAATTATTGAAAAACTATTCCTTTAATAAAACTTTCTTTTAAAGAATGTTTTATGCGACTAACAATAAGCGGTCTTCCAGGCAGTGGAACAACAACAGTTGCGAATTTGCTATCGCGTGAATTTGAGATGGAGCTAATCTCTGCGGGCGAAATGTTCCGGCAAATAGCGAATGCTAAGAAATTGCAATTGGCGCATTTTAACAAATTAGCAGAAGATAACGATGAGTTCGATAGGCAGATAGATGAGCTGCAGGGCAAGGAGGCGATGAAGCGTGACAATGTCATTATAGAAAGCCGACTGGCCGGATTCTTTGTCCCCAAAGCAGATTTGAAGATATGGTTGAAAGCACCCTCGGAAATAAGAGCGAGACGAATTGGTAGTCGCGAAGGTGTCGCCTACATTGATGCTCTTTCTGCAATGAGAGACCGAGAACGGTCCGAACATAAGCGATATGAGCAATATTACGGTATACTCTTGGACGATCTTACCATTTATGATCTGGTAATCGATTCCTCGCGATGGAACGAGAAGGGCATAGTGGCGATGATAAAGGTGGCTGTTGAGCGTGTGAGTAAAAATGCTAGATAAACAAAGAAACTAAACTCGTAGTTTTCAGACCTTATAAATACTCACCCAACTTCTTAACTCTACTCACGGGATTTGGATGCGTGGAGAAGATCTCCATCAACCTGTCCGCACGACTCACCTGCGCCCGTTCTGCGAATATTTTCAGTTCATGGGCGTCTATCTTACCATCCTTGTCCAGGTCAGCAGCGCTCAGATCCTTTAAATCGCCTCGTGCTGTTACAGGATCTGCGGCAAAGAAAGCGCGCATGCTGCCCAGTTCTTTCTTCAACTTCTCTTGTTTCACTCCTGCACTACCATAGATCATTTTGTATAACGCAGAAGCAAGTTCATGAGGCTTATTCGTTAGCTCTACACTTCCGGCATCTGCATAATATTCCCTTATTCGCGATCCATAAAGCACGATGAGGTTGCTTATGAAGTATAATGCAAATGCAATAAGTGCAATCGCCATCATAGGTAACGCCCCTTCTCTATCGCTATCGCCGCCACCAAAGAGACCGGACCAGAAGAAGCTGAAATAGATAAAGTAGCAGATCATCGGTATTACACTCAGCGCGGTTATAACTACCATATCGTGATGCTGTATGTGTGATATTTCATGCCCTAAAACCGCTTCTAACTCATCTCTGCTTAGCATCTGCATCAATCTCCTAGTAACACAAACCCTTGCTTTCCTTTTTGATGTGCCGAACGCGAACGCATTCGGTATCGCTATTTCAGAAATCCCTACTTTTGGCTTGGGTATCCCTGCTTTCATCGCTAATTCCGTCACCATCCGATGCAATTCCGGCTCTTCCGTCTCTGAAACATAGCGAACGTGCATGGTCTTCTCTACTATCTTTGGACCTATAATGAACTGAACAGCCACTAATCCAGCAGCAAGTAGAGCGTAAACTATCGGCGTGCCCACTCCGGTAGCTGTAGCTATGACGATTAATAGCGCATAGATCACCGCAAACAGGAGCAATACACAAAGCCCCATCCGTATCCCCAACCACGCAGTTCTCATCTTTTATTTCCTTCTTACACAAGAAGGTCCTGCTCGTATTTATATTTTTTGTATCTATTAATATAATTATGGGAAGGCGAGATCTCTTATTTGGCGTTGTTATAGCATTACTTCTTGCGGCTTCTCTTAACTCGGCATCTGCATTTGGATTAATGGGTAACGAGAACGAAAAACATGCGATACAGATAAACGATCTCGGCTGTGAGGTGACCGATTTTGAGATACATGTGGATTTATGGCATGCAAGCATTGTTGGTAGTCATATTGTGACGCTGAATAATTCCGGCGATATTGTGGTATCAATAAGGTGGAACGAAGATGGTGCTCAGAACGAGATGGTATTTCCGGCGAAGACCGAGAGAAGATATAGCGTTAATTATCGTTTCCAGCTTGTCACAATGGAGTTCACTTATGAGTACAACGCGATACTCAAATAATAAATATTAAGAACTTAGTATAAAGAGAAGTATATGAAGATGAAGAAGACCACTATTTTTATCTTGCTGCTCTTAGTCATTTTATATTTCCCATCGCCTTTTTCCAACTTTATACCGATATGGTTAGCCAGTTTCTGGCGGACCGATCCGTGCTACACACATGGGTTCTTGATCCTAATTATATCATGCGTTATCGCGTGGTGGAATGTCAGAGACTATAAGAAGAGCGAGCCGGGAGACAATCAGGAACCCTGTAAACCAGGAATCTACGTCTTCGCCTTTGGCCTTATCCTTTATATCATCGGCATTATCAAGCTCTTCCCTTTCTTATCCGCGCTATCATTCTTATTCACAACAAGCGGTTTGATCCTTTATTTCTATGGTAAACCTCTGATGCGCACTCTCATATTTCCAATCGCCTATCTTATCTTCGCTATCCCATTGCCACCAGAGTTCCTGGGAAAAGTCGCAAACGCACTACAAACTCTGTCTGCATATTTCCCTGCATTAATTCTCGAAATGCTTGGTATTCCCGTTACACGGATAGGGGCGGAGATTCGGCTTGAAGATGCCGCTTTCATTATCGGTTTGCCATGCAGCGGCATGAATTCGCTCATCTCGCTATTGGCAATAGCAACGCTATTCATCTACATTTTACGGTGCCCGTTGTATAAGAAGATCATCTTGCTCTGTATAACGCCCCCTCTTGCAATCCTCGCCAATATCATCCGGGTTACATCTCTACTACTAATTGCAAACGCATATGGCGCGGAGACGGCAACAGGATTTTACCATACCCTTTTCAGCCCCCTGCTATTCATCATCGCGCTTATATTCTTGATACTAATAAGTAGTCTCTTTGGGTGTAAAGTTACGGGGAGAACGAAATGAGGAGTTTCTTTGAAGAATATTCACGGGTCATAGGGCTCCTTTTGCTCGTTTTCGTTATTATCATCGTCTTTTCAACACCGTCTATGATACTCGCCAGAACGATCACCACGATAGATACCGAGCTCTCGTATGCTTCTGACGATGCCACGCCTGTTCGAACAAAGATGGACTTCGGAAACAACGAGCACCTACAGAAGTTCCCAGAGCAGCTAGGGAATTGGACTGCCTATGAGTACAACACGACAGGTCTTGCAGAACGCTTGAACGCGGACGTAATGCTCATGCGTGCATACTCGCATCCGAAATATTACCAGCCGGTATTCTTTCTCATCATGCAATCAAATAACCGCTCTAGCTTCCATCCGCCTATTGTTTGCTATCCCGCGTTGGGCTATACGATAAAAGAGGAAGGCATAGCAGAGGTGCCGGTGCATAATGTAAGTTGGGCAGCCGGATTTTGGCGGTCGGAAGAGTATGAAAGAGAACATGGTTTAGTCTTTAATGAGACGATAGCAGCAAAGAAGCTCATTGTCACGAAGGAATCAAAGGAAGAAGGGAAGGTAACAGAGCGAAGGGTCGTGCTTTATTTCTACGTGAAGGAAACTTTCGCGTCAAATACCGTTACTATGGTCCGTATCTCAGCTCTCGCATCGCGTAACGGCTCTTACGATGGCATTCTCAATAGAACAAAGGAGTTCATGGGCGATACCGTCCCCTACCTCTTTGAGGTACAAAAGGAAGACCCTATTCTTCTTACCCTCTTCTCTTCTGGCTCGGCCACAGGCAAAGTGGCAATCGTCATGCTATTCCTCGTGCCTCTGGCATTTATCTTCTATCCTTCTATAAGTAACCGGTTGAAAAAGAGGTAGGGGTAAGGGCTAAAGGCGATAATCTGTGTTTTGAACTCAAAAGAAAAATACAGACGATCAAAAATAAAGCGGTGCGATTAAAAACAGAACTATGTTTATAATGCCGTGCGCGAAGCTTATACCGTGTATTGATCCTGTTTTATCGCGCACTACGGCAAACAGAAACCCAACAGCGCCAGCAAAGAAGCAATCTAAATGCCACGGGGATATATTTCCAAGGTGAAGCACGCCGAAAATAGCGGATACAATAAAGATACCACGCCATTTACTCATCACTCTTACTGCATTATATTGTAGCAAACCCCTGAAGATCAGCTCCTCTAAAAAGCCCGTGCATATTATTAAAAGTAGTGATGCGATGATTAAATTCAATGTTCCTGACGCCGGCAATGGGTTGGGTCTTAAAATCATATATTCCGCTATTCCCAGAGCTACGGCAAAAAGAATTATTCCTGCTTCTAGTGGCAGGTACTTCAACTTGGGTGACGAAAACCCAACATCCGCTCCGTGTAGCCCTTGCAGCCACATGCAGGTAAAGATCGCTATGAATAGTGGTATTGACACGAGCGTGAAGCTAAAGATCCAACTGAACTGTATATATGGTAGACATAAGCTCAGTATACGTATAAGCGGGGCGAGAAGAAGAGCAATAAGATAATGTGCTAAATTATCATCTTTGTCTGATACCAGAGCGAAATGACAAAACAGTAGGATCATGATGAAAACGTGTGATGCAATCCCAAATTTAGGATGATAATTTGTTACCCACTCTGCAATTGTTATCAGGATCAAATAGAAAGCACTGATGAGATACGGATTCCTTTGTAGTTCAACACCTTTCATCTCAGAATCCTTTAAATAATCTCTTAGCGTCATTATTAATCACTTCGCTTCTCGCCTTCTTATATTCGCTTTCTGACATTAGTATTAATTACATCTCTTGAATATTCTATCTATCAAAATCCTTTGTAGACCGACTATAGAAGGAGGCGAGAATGGTGAAGAGTCCAATAAAAATATCCGGAAGTTTCAAATGTGTGATATAAGGAACTGCAACTTTTCGGGCTCTCGAAGTAGTTCGTACATTGTCACTTCTTTGTTCAGCTTTATTTGCTTTATCCCTGTCGCCTCAGGCTTAAGGAACCTAATATCAGGCACGGCCCCATATTTTTCGTTCTTAATAAACTCGCCGTTGGTCAGCTCGAAGTACGCGGCACCGCCTTTTACTCGTATCGGCTCGTAGATCGAAGAGAAAGCCCTTGCAACCCAGTTAGCCATTTTTAACGTCGCTTCAGATGGGTTTATCGTAACATGCCCGTAATTGGGCGGTATTATAACAGTATCGCCTTTTTTCGCCTTTACCACAACTACATCTGTTATCTTCTCGGTACCGCCATCTTCATCTCTGCACTGTAAAAGATAATGTGCTTCGCCTTCTAATACCTCGTACATCTCGGGATATGTCATTTGTGAACCCGGTATAAGGGGATGATAGTGTCCCGCGGTTTTAACAAATTCCGCGCCGAGCGTATTCGGGGGGATAATAGTGATGTCGTATCTCAGCTCTCTTTCTTTTATCCGCTTCTCGTCCTCTTCATTCTTTGATACTTCCCTGAACATGAAATACAGCGCCATATCCATGTCCGCACACGCTAAAAAGCGCTTGTCTAATACGACTTCCTTCATATCGCCCAATTTCCGCACTTCCGGGGAAAAAGTCCTGCCTCCAAACTTCAATTCAGTCCATGTCGTCATTTCGCACTACCCTTCACGTGAGTTATAATCCAATATCAAAGTTTCTGAATATAAAAGCTTTCGTTTACATTTCGTTTTTAATGGCTAATAAGTTGGAGCAGCGATTTTGGGAGCTAGATTTTATGCGTGGAATTGCTATATTCATGATGATCCTGTTCCATTTACTCTACGATCTGGATTATTTTGGCGGATACGATCTTAACGTACATTCAGGTTTCTGGTTATATTTTGGGCGTGCAACAGCGACAATATTTATTCTTCTGGTCGGTATCTCACTAACCATTAGTTACTCTAGAGCTAAGAAGAAACAGAGGAAGAGATTATACCGGAAATATCTCAAACGGGGTCTAAAAATATTTGCATGGGGTTTGGTCATCAGCATAGCGACCTGGCTCTTTTTGCGAGCGGGTTTTGTTGTTTTTGGTGTTCTTCATCTTATTGGGATTTCGATTATTATGGCTTATCCATTCTTAAAACTCCGTTTATGGAATCTGATGCCGGGTGTTCTTTTCGTATCGCTTGGACTATACTTAAAGAACTATACTTTGGGGTTCTCCTGGTTGATGTGGTTAGGGCTCACGCCCGAGCACTTTTATACTATAGACTATTTCCCGATTTTACCCTGGTTCGGCGTGATCCTAATCGGGCTATTTCTTGGATATATGTTATATCCCGACTGCACACGGCGTTTTAACCTTTGTGACCTTTCTAATTCCGCGGTTATAAGATTGCTTTGCCTTTTTGGTAGGCATTCATTACTAATTTACCTTATTCATCAGCCAGTACTGATTGCAATAATATATCTATGGGTATTGTGAAGATTCCAAAATCCTTTTTACCGCATCTTTCTTCCTGACTGCGTCTTCAACCGCCTTATCCACTTTCCGCTTCATCGCTTCAAAATTCTGCCCTGATTCACCCACAACCTTCTTTATCGGCGTATAAGCAGACTCACGGAATTTAGGCGAAAAATCTTTAGCTTCACTGTCAACAACAATTTCAGCACCTTCTCCCGCTACAACTTTGCCAATCTCCACTATTTGCACCCCGGCGCCCCTTACAACTGCTTCAACATCTTCTGCAACTTCCGCGGGACAAATGACCAGAAGTGCATCCAGAGATACGCCCAAATAGTCTATCGCACGCCGTTTTAGCATTGCAAGCACCTTTTTATTTACTAAATTACGTATTCGATCTTCATGAAAGACGAGTTTCACGTGTGACACTTTTGCTATCTCATTTGCATCGCCCCTGATTCCGCCGTTCGTGACATCGGTCATTAGATGTACCTTCTTCACTAGGTCTTCTTTGATAAGCGCATTACAAGCGTCCAGGAATTTTATGTTCAGCGTTTCCCGCACCACTTCCGGTTCACCGTAATACAAAGCGGCAGTGGTTATAGTGCCTCCACCTGCGCCTTCGCTCATCAAAATCAGATCACCTTCTTTTGCGCCTTCTCTCGTTACGACAGTATCAGCCACGCCAACTGCGCCTACACAGCCCGTCATCCGTTCCCCTATTACCACATCACCACCGATTCTCAATGTTGAGCCCGTAACAAGCGGAACGTTTGCAGCGTCTGAGACAGTGGAAATGCCTGCGATATGGTCGTATATCTTCGCAACGTCGCCGTCATCCGCCACATGAATGTCTGAAAGTAACGCAACTGGTGTGGCGCCCATTACGTACACGTCACGAAGTGCCGCACGCGCAACATGAAAACCAGCGAGAAACGGGAAATCGCTCAGCCGCGAATGCATTCCGTCTACCGTCACCACAATTAACTTCTCCTTATTCCCTGCCGGGAGACGCACCACACCCGAATCACTCAGGCTCGATGAGTCAACTACGGCGCCCGTAGCACCTATTAGCTCGCCTATCTTCTCATGGGCATAAAAATCACCTGCGCCTCGGGATCCAACTCCCAACTCGCCCATTCTTACGTCTGATTTGAGTTCGGTGATAAGTGCGTCATTAAAATCGAGCGTCATCTTAGCTTCTTCTAATACCGCGTTAGAAATCGCATCGGCCTTTTCTCTCGTTATACGATCACGCTTTATTTCTAATATGCGAGTGCACAACTCTGCCATTATCCTACTGTCTGCTTCGCCTTCTCTTAATTTCCGCTTCGCAAATCCCTCGAGGTCCATTTTTTTACTCCTGTATTTTCGATTACTATCTCTCGCTTAACGTACTGTTCATCAATTAAGTTGTAAATGAGAAAAAGGTAACGGCCATTTCAATGCCCCTCAATCTTTTTTGCAACGCTAACCTTTTTAGGCATGCCTAACCTATTTGGGTTTAGCAGAAATACCCAAAAATATTAAGATTTGGTTGTCTTTTCGTAACAACATGGGACACATATTTATATAGGTTCTTAACTTATCATCTTGCCATGTAGTAATGGTATATGGTTAGGGGGTGATCTGAAAAAAGATGAAAAGGGGGAAAAAAATAGCGATTGTATTTGCTCTATGGATGTTTGCTATGATCATAGCGGTAGCAGCATCTGCTGAGAAAGTCCAGATTACAGAGTCTGTAGAGTATTCAGTAAATGTAAAAGGCATCGATGTAAGTATTAGTATAGCGGAAGCGGATTTTGGCGACATGGCTCCTGGAGTGTTGAAAGAGCTATCGCCGTCATTTACGCTAGATAACACTGGAGGTCTCGAGGCTTTGGTGGAAGCAGCATTCACCATAGAAGTGGGTGGTACCTATGGTTTGACTAACTCGTCGAAAGGATATAAACCAACGCCATCGGAAGGGAAAGTAATCCCAGCAGATAATTTTGAGTTAAATGAAATACCATTAGACAATGAAGGACAGGATGTTGAGATAGGAACTGTGACCAGTCAGAGCACAGAAGATTTCAGTGCAGGGCTAAACGTGCCGTCATACCAAGAAGCCGGCAAGTATAACGGAACAGTCGAACTAATATTTAGCATAGCGTAGCATAGTAGAGTAAGACAAAACCTTTTTCTTTTTGTCTTTTTATTTTTTTTTAATAAGTCAAAGAGAAAAACCATGATAAAAAAGGCCGCACTGGTATTTATCCTTTGCATCTTGTTTTGTATCAGTACAGCAAGTGCATTTGGGATAACTGGAGCAAGCTTCGGTAGCGTGGAGCTTGGAAAGGTGCATAACATATCTGTTTTGGTCTATTCATTAGAAAAGGATTTTGACAATCATTTCGTAATGGAGAAGGGCGGCGAAATGTCGGATTTGATATCGTTTTCGCCTGCGGAATTCGATTTGCACGCTGGAGAGACAGAAGAAGTTATCTTAACCCTTATTGTTCCGGAAGATGCGAAACTCGGGGAATACAATGGCTGGATAAAAGCAGCGGGCAAAAAACGGGTCTCGGGCGCTAGTGGAGAAGGGTCTGCAGTTGGCTACATCATCTCGCTAAAGGCAAAGACGTATGCTAATTTCGTGAAACCCGGTGCCGTTATCTCAGCTATAATTACTTCCTTCTCTGTCCCTACCACAAGCGTTTCACGTGGAGACATTCTGAAGTTCGATTTGGTTATCAATAACAATGGGGACGTGCGTACAACCGCTTATCCAAACGTGACGGTGTACAAAGATGGGGTAAAAGCGGAAGAGATACCCGGCTTTCCCGAAGAGCTGATCGTGGGAGAAGAAAAACACGTTAAACTTTTCTGGGATACTACAGACGAAGAAGAAGGGCAATACACCGCTCTTGCTTTCGTGAATGCGGACTCTAAAGTCTCACAATCCAAGCCAGTCGAAATAACAATCGGTAAGTCATCCTCTACCCTACCTTCTCTCGACGCGACTACAGTAATCATCATTCTGATATTAACTGCAGCAATTACACATATTAGAAAAAAGAGCTAGAACCGCGTTTTGTTTTCGCTCTTTTCGGCATCAGCAAAAAAGATATTTTTAACTGATTTTAAGAATGAACATAAGAGAAGCTGGCATAGACGAGGGCATATCAGAAGTAATAGTTACCTCGAGATCCGCTGTGGGCACGTTCAATGCTGCCCCTATTGGTATAATAACAACAACAAACGGGCATTTTGTGAAACTATACAAAGGTTCAAGAACCCTTTCTAACGTGACGGAAACGGACAAATTAGCCGCGAATGTAACCTGTGACGCGGTCTTATTCGTGAAAGCGGCATTTGAGAAGTTGGACAAATCGCATTATTCAGCTCTTTCCGGATTTCCGGTACTAAAAGAAGCGCAATCGGGGATAATATTCCGGGCGGTTTTAGAAGAGAAGAGCGGTGTATATTCCATCTTTCAATTGACGCCCATAGCAGTGAAAATCAATTGGAATGAGCTAAAAGCGATAAATAGGGGGCTTAATGCGGTGATTGAAGCTACTATACTCGCAACGCGGTATAAAATGACCAGGGATGAACGAGAACAGGAAGAGCTAAAAAAAGAGATGGTACATTATGCGGACATAGTCGAAAAATGCGGCGGGCGTAGAGAGAAGGATGCGATTGAGATTCTGAACGAGAAGTTTTTCACATAAATGGAATAAAATATCCCCGCTCAGCCTACAAACATCCTCGTAACATACACTAAGGGTTTAACAAAACCCTCCCGTACAGCAGTTCCCAGTCCTTCATTTCCCCTTATCAAATCCGCAACCGGTGGACTCAATGTATAATAAACTTTTACAAATGTTCTCCCTGTTGGATTCATCATCAGATATTCGTCTCGGAAATCTCTCAAAACGTCTATATCATCGTGCAATGGCGTACCATATGCTGCTGTTGCTATGAAACATGGTGATGGTTCAACAGGAACCAGCGGTAAATAATCTTTGCTAATGCCGCCTGGCGGTATATTATAAGGCGTATCGCCAAAACCATCATGATTCGAATCAATACCTGCATAATCAGACCAATAGTTACCGCCAATATAAGGTCCACCAATGATGTTCGGTCCCGTGGTGTTTGTGCTGTTCCAGATGTTGCTTCCATCATCATAGGCGTTGTTCGTGTTGTTGAAAATGTTGTTGTAGATGAGGTTGCTATCTGAAGAAGAGAGGTGGATGCCATGCTCATCATTCTTCAAGACAATATTGTTATAGAGACAGTTGTTGTCGGAATCAGATAGATAGATGCCAAAGAAATCGTTGTTCGATGTATTAATGTTTGAGATAGAGTTGTTGCTGGAATGTGACAGCTCGATGCCAAAATAGTTGTTAAAGGCGTTATTGTTAAAGAGCGAGTTGCTGCTGCAATGATACAGATAGATGCCAAAGTCGTTATGCGATGCATTAATGTTTGAGAGAGTGTTGTTGTTGGTATGATATAGACCTATGCCATACTCGTTATACCAGGCGTTATTGTTAAAGAGCGAGTTGTTGCTGCAATGTGACAGAATGATACCATCAAGGTTATGCCAGGCATTATTGTTTGAGAGATTGTTGTTGTTGCTGGAAGAAGATAGATGGATGCCTGGACCATTGACACCCCAGGCATTATTGTTAAAGAGCGAATTGTTGCTGCAATGTGACATAATTATGCCTTCCATACCGCTCCAATCGACAGTATTGTTATAGAGGAAGTTGTTGCTGGAATAATCCAGATAGATGCCATAATCGCCTCGAAAGATAGTATTGTTGAGGAGCTTGTTGTTGCTGGAATAATCTAGATAGATGCCACACCAAAAGTTCTTCAGGGCATTATTGTTAGAGAGAGTGTTGTGGCTAGAATGATCCAGATAGATGCCCCTCCCATTGTCAGTTATATTATTATCAGAGATGGTGCAAAGATCCACTCCGCTTCCAAGATATATCCCTGCACTATCCCAACTTGGTGCCCCCGACACCGTAAACCCGCTTATAGTCACAGAATCCGCAGTCACATTAACGACATGATCATAGGAATCCGCCGCCTGAACAATCGTATCTGATGGATTTCCTGTGGTCGAGCGAATAGTTAAAGACTTGTAAACAACTACATTCTCCGTATACGTTCCCGGATCAGCCGTAATCGTATGCCAATTCACGGTATCAGGATCATCAATCGCAGCTTGTATCGTGGCGAAGTTCTCGCCTGTGTCTATATTATGTACTGGTAGTTCAGATGGTTCCACTAAAGGCCGCAAATCGCCGCCATTTTTGATGTCGCCCGAAGAGTTGTATGGCAGCAAAGTATCTCCAAGTCCATCGCCATCTTCATCTATGCCCATGTAATCGCTCCAATTGTTCCCCCCTAAGTAAGTACCGCCAATGATGTTCCCGTTTGGCGTATATTCTTTTGTGATGTTCCAGATGTTTGTTCCATCATCATAGGCGTTGTTCGTGTTGTTGAAAATGTTGTTGTAGATGCGGTTATTGTTTGAAGAAGAGAGGCGGATGCCAAGATCATAATTGTTCGAGACATTATTGTTATAGAGCGAGTTGCAGGAGGAATGTGACAGCTCGATGCCCCACAGATAGTTATTCGAGACATTATTGTTATAGAGAGTGTTGTTGCTGGAATCTGACAGCTCGATGCCTAAAAAGTTGTTAAAGGCATTAATGTTAAAGAGCGAGTTGTTGCTGGAAGATGAGAGGTGTATGCCAGGATAACCCATGACATCCGATGCATTAATGTTAGAGAGCGAGTTGTTGCTGGATTGAAACAGCACAATGCCGGCGTCACCAGAGCTGTGGCGGGCATTAATGTTAAAGAGCGAGTTGTTGCTGGATTGAGAGAGCCATATGCTTGCGAATGCGTTAGAAGCATCAATATTAAAGAGCGAGTTGTTGCTGCAATGTGACAGAATGATGCCAAAGTAGTTATGCGATGCATTAATGTTAGAGAGAGTGTTGTTGTTGGAATGATATAGCCAGATGCCATCATCCTCGTTGTTCAAGACGTTATTGTTAGAGAGAGTGTTGCCGCCGGAATATGACAGCCTGATTCCGCCGCCATTAACGCCGACGTTACCCCGGACATTATTGTTATAGAGATGGTTGTGGCTGGAATGATCCAGATAGATGCCCCACCCATTGTCAGTTATATTATTATCAGAGATGGTGCAATGATCCACTCCGCTTCCAAGATATATTCCCGCTATATCCCATCCATATGATGCCCCCGACACCGTAAACCCGCGTATAGTCACATAATCCGCAGTCACATTAACGACATGATCATAGGAATCCGCCGCCTGAACAATCGTATCTGATGGATTTCCTGAGGTTGAGTGCATAGTTAAAGACTTGTAAACAACTACATTCTCTATATACGTTCCCGGATCAGCCGTAATCGTATGCCCATTCACGGTATCAGGATCATCAATCGCAGCTTGTATCGTGGCGAAGTTCTCGCCTGTGTTTGTATTATGTACTGGTAGTTCAGATGGTTCCACTAATGGCCGCAAATCGCCGCCGTTTTGGATGTCGCCCGAAGAGTTGTATGGCATCAAAGTATCTCCAAGTCCATCGCCATCTTTATCTATGCCCATGTAATCGCTCCAATTGTTCCCCCCTAAGTAAGGACCGCCAATGATGTTCCCGTTTGGGGTATATTCTTTTGTGATGTTCCAGATGTTGCTTCCATCATCATAGGCGTTGTTCGTGTTGTTGAAAATGTTGTTGTAGATGAGGTTGCTATCTGAAGAAGAGAGGTGGATGCCATGCTCATCATTCTTCAAGACATTATTGTTATAGAGCGAGTTGCAGGTGGAATGAGACAGCTCGATGCCATAATCGTTATTTTCTAGGGTATTAGTAGAAAGAGAGTTGTTGCTGGATCCATATAGCGCGATGCCAAAAGCAAGGTTACTAAAGACATTATTGTTAGAGAGCGAGTTGTGGCTGGAAGATGACAGACGGATGCCCGTACCACTGCTAAGCCAGACGTTATTGTTATAGAGCGAATTGTTGCTAGAATAATATAGACTGATGCCATCATCATCGAATCCCCAAACATTACTGTTAGAAAGAGAGTTGTTGTTGGAATGAGATAGATAGATGCCATACCAACACTGCGAGACATTATTGCTAGAAAGAGAGTTGTTGTTGGAATGAGATAGATAGATGCCATGCCCGTTATTCCCGCTGGCATTATTGTTAGAGATGAAGTTGTTGCTGGAATAATCCAGATGGATTCCATATTCGTCATTATAGTCTGCAGTATTGTTAACGATAGTATTGGTGTTGGAATGAGACAGCTCGATGCCAGATGGCCCGTTACCACAGGCATTATTGTTAGAGATAAGGTTGTTGCTAGAACAATCTAGATATATACCCGACCCATAAGTGACAGTTACATTATTATCAGAGATATTGCAGTGATCCACTCCGCTTCCAAGATATATCCCTGCAGCATATCCATCTATCGCCGACACCGTAAACCCGCTTATAGTCACAGAATCCGCAGTCACATTAACGACATGATCATAGGAATCCGCCGCCTGAACAATCGTATCTGCTGGATTTCCTGTGGTTGAGCGAATAGTTAAAGACTTGTAAACAACTACATTCTCCGTATACGTTCCCGGATCAGCCGTAATCGTATGCCCATTCTCGGTATCAGGATCACCAATCGCAGCTTGTATCGTGGTGAAGTTCTCGCCTGTGTCTATATTATGTACTAATTGTTGTTTGGATTCTTTCATTGGCGGTTTCGATACTTTTACTGGCTGTTTAGATCCTTTCAATGGTGGTTTTGATACTTCTACTGGCTGTTCCGATTCACTCGGTATTTTCCCTGATGTATGCATATCTCTGCCTTTTTGTCTGTTACCCGAAGAGTTGTATGGAAGCGTTGTATCTTCATGCGAAAGGGCAGATGCAAAACCGTCCATTTGTACGGTATCAAAGGCCACCACGTCCTTTGTTAAGACACATGCCACAGCATCCGGGGTAAATCCCCTACTACTGGTGTCGTCTTCGTTAGGGGTACCATTGCTACCTTGTGCTAGTGCTGGCATGGCTGTTGCCAATGTCGAAGATTCTTGGTTATTTGTAGTTGCGCAAGCCGAGAATGAGAGTGCACTTGTAGCTATGGCTAGCGTTAATATTGCGGCTATTAATAATATTGCTATTGGGGTTTTCATTTTTATCTTTTCCACATCATACTTTTGCATTTGTTCTATTCATCATATCTGCATAAAAAGACATAGGTTGGGTGAATATGTCATATTCATAGGTGTTAGGGACTCATAAAATGGGTACGATAGGGGTTTTTTACTCTTCAAGTGGAAAATGCCGCTACCTGCTTGCTAGAACATTTTGGCTTGATATATATATAAAAAAATCTCATTGTGCAGCCAAAACATTGCGTACAATCATAAAAACGTTCTAGGTACCAATGGTCGCAAATCGCCGCCATTTTGTATCTCACCAGGAGAGTTGTATGGTAGCATTGTATCTCCATGTCCATCACCATCTTCATCTATGCCCGTGTAATCGCTCCAATAATTACCTCCCTGCAAGCAACCGCCAATGATATTCTCGCCTAAGGTCGGCGTGATGTTCCAGATGTTGCTTCCGTCATCCCAAGCATTGTTCGTGTTGTCAAAATAGTTGTTGTAGATGGTGTTGCTACTAGAAGAAGAGAGGTAGATACCATAATCCCCGTTGTTCGAGACAATATTGTTATAGAGACAGTTGTTGTCGGAATCCGATAGATAGAGGCCAAAGAAATCGTTGTTCGAAGTATTAATGTTTGAGATAGAGTTGTTGCTGGAATGTGACAAACTGATACCCCCATAGAAGTTTAACCATGCATTAATGTTAGAAATATGGTTGTTGCAGGAATGTGACAGCGTAATGAGATGACAATTGTTAGCCCAACCATTAATGTTAGAAATATAGTTGTTGCTGGAATAAGACAGATATATGCCATACTCGTTATCCCAGAGATTATTGTTAGAGATGGAGTTGTTGCTAGATTCCAATAGGTAGATGCTATAATGGTTAAAATTCGAGATATTATTGTTAGAGAGACAGTTGTTGCTAGAATGAGATAGACCGATGCCATACTCGTTATACCAGGCGTTATTGTTAGAGAGACCGTTGTTGTTGGAATAGTATATATCGATGCCCCTCCAATTGTCAATTAGATTATTATCTAAGATGTTGCAGTGATCCACTCCGTTTCCCAGATATATTCCGGCCGGCAGTGTATCATAATCATTTGCCCCCGATACCGTAAACCCGCGTATAGTCACATAATCCGCGGTCACATTAAAGACATGAGCTCTATAATCCGCAGCCGGGACAATCGTATCCGCCGGATTACCTGTGGTTGATCTGATCGTTAGAGACTTGTAAACAACTATATTTTCCGTATACGTTCCTGGATCAACCATAATCGTATGCCCATCTACGGTATCAGAATCATCAATCGCAGCCTGTATCGTAGCAAAGTTCTTGCCGGTGTCCCTATTATGAACTAAAAGTAGTTTAGATACTTTCACGGGTGGTTTCGATATTTTCACCGGCTGTTTCGATACTTTCACTGGCGGTTTCGATCCACTCGATTTTTTCTCTAATGTATGCAGATCTCCGCCATTTTTTATGTTGCCAGAAGAGTTGTATGGTAGCTTTGTATCGCCATGCGAAAGAGCTGATGAAGACCCGTCCATTTGTATGGTGTCTAAGCCCTCCTTGCCCGTTGTTATCTCATTTTCCTCAGCGTTCGGGGCAAATCCCATACTATTGGCGTTGTCTTCGCAGGGAGTATCCTTACTATCTTGTGCTAGTGCTGGCATGGCTGTTGCCCGTATCAAAGAATCTTGGTTATTTGTAGTTGCGCAAGCCGAGAATGGCAGTGCACTTGTAGCTATGGCTAGCGTTAATATTGCAGTTATCAATAAAATTGCTATTGGGTTTTTCATTTTTTTCCTTTTCATTTATTCTATTCGTCATGTTGATATAAAACACCCTCGGTAGAATGAACAGGTGTTATTTTGGTGTGTTGATAACGTATAAACAAGTTGTGACCTTATAACTCCAAAAGTAGAAACCTCTTTCGACTCCACAAGCAGGGCTGAATAATCGAAATAAACCGCGCTATACACCCTTCAAAAATTATTGTTGCTCTCCTCTACTGCTTGGCTCACCAATGACCGGGATAAGGGTGAGACAGACAATACTGAGAATTCACCGCGAATATATGACTCGGCGTGTGATGAAGATATGTGGGAGTTCTGGACGGACGAAGAGCCAACTTTGGGACGTGTTATCGCGATGACAGAATTCAGTTCAAAATATCCCCGCTCAGCCTACAAACATCCTCGTAACATACACTAATGGTTTAACAAAACCTTCCCGTACAGCAGTTCCCAATCCTTCATTCGCCCTTATCCAATCAGCAATTGGGGGACTTGCATTATAATAAACTTTTACAAATGCTCTCCCGGTTGGATTCGACATCAGATATTCGTCTCGGAAATCTCTCAAAACGTCTATATCTCCGTGCAATGGCGTCCCATATGCTGCTGTTGCTATGAAACATGGTGATGTTACAGTCCATATCCACGTCTGCATGTCGGTCCCATTTGCATTGCTTACAATCACAGAAACGTTCCAGGTCCCAATGACCGCACTTGTATTCGTGTATGATGCTTCGGTTAGACCCTCATTGGCCTGAACTGTCGTGCCGTTTATCTGCCAACTAACATTTACTGATTGATTGATTGTGATGTTGAATGTCCTTGTTGCATTTCGGGTATCGTTAACCGGCGATTTGGGGGCATAGTATGTTATTTCAGGCGGCTCCGCAGTAAAACCAGTCACATTCCAGATCCAGGTCTGCAGATCAGAGCCATTTGCATTCGATGCATTTGCTGTTACGTTGTGTTCTCCCACAACCTCTGCATGGAGTGTGCAATCGGCTTTTCGCACACTTAGGTTCGTGAATAATAACATATCGTTCAAATACCAGCGCACGTTCACCGTCTGATCTACCGTAACGTTAAATGTCCGCCATGTGCATATTGTATCGTTAACCGGAGAAAGAGGGGCGGAAGAAGTGATCTCCGGCGGTGTAAAACACGCTGTAACTAATGGCCGCAAATCACCGCCATTTTGGATCTCACCAGAAGAGTTGTATGGTAGCAAAGTATCTCCAAGTCCATCGCCATCTTCATCTATGCCCGTGTAATCGCTCCAATAGTTCCCACCAAGATAGTCACCACCAATGATATTTGGTCCATTTTCTTTTGAGATGTTCCAGATGTTGGTTCCATCATCATAGGCGTTGTTCGTGTTGTTGAAGTAGTTGTTGTAGATGGTGTTGCTACTCGAGGAAGAGAGGCAGATACCATAATCCCCGTTGTTCGAGACATTATTGTTATAGAGACCGTTGTTGTCGGAATCAGATAGACAAATGCCAAAGAAATCGTTGTTCGAAGTATTAATGTTGGAGATCGTGTTGTTGCTGGAATGTGACAAACGGATACCACCCAAGAAGTTTGACCATGCATTATTGTTAGAAATATGGTTGTTGCTGGAATGCGACAGCCTAATGAAATAACCATTGTTAGCCCAACCATTATTGTTAGAAATATAGTTGTCGCTGGAATAAGATAGGTATATGCCATCCTCGTTATTCCAGAGATTATTGTTAGAGATGGAGTTGTTGCTAGATTCCAATAGGTAGATGCTATAAAAGTTAAAATCCGAGATATTATTGTTAGAGAGACAGTTGTTGCTGGAATGAGATAGACCTATGCCATACTCGTTATTATACCAGGCGTTATTGTTAGAGAGACAGTTGTTGCTGGAATAATCCAGAGAGATGCCATACTCGTTATACCAGGCGTTATTGTTAGAGAGATAGTTGTGGTTGGAATGATCTAGATAGATGCCCCACCAAGTATCTGTCATATTATTATCAGAGAGGGTGCAGTGATCCACTCCGCTTCCGAGATATATTCCCGCCTTCATCCAATCATCTATCACCGACACCGTAAACCCCTTTATGTTCACATAATCCGCAGATACATTAACGACATGGTCATCAGAATTCGTCTGAACAATCGTATCTAATGGATTACCTGTGGTTGAGTGTATAGTTAAAGACTTGTAAACAGCTACATTCTCCGTATACGTTCCCGGATCAACCGTAATCGTATGTCCATCCAATGTATCAGGATCATCTATTGCTGCTTGGATCGTGGTGAAGTCCTCGCCTGTGTTTATATTATGTACTAATTGTTGTTTGGATTCTTTAATTGGCGGTTTCGATACTTTTACTGGCTGTTTAGATCCTTTCAATGGTGGTTTTGATACTTCTACTGGCTGTTCCGATTCACTCGGTATTTTCCCTAATGTATGCATATCTCTGCCTTTTTGTCTGTTACCCGAAGAGTTGTATGGAAGCTTTGTATCATCATGTGAAAGAGCTGATGAAGAACCGTCCATTTGTATGGTGTTTAAGTACTCCTTGCCCGTTGTTATCTCATTTTCCTCAGCATTCGGGGGAATTTCCATACTACTGGCGTCGCCTTCGCTAGGAGTGCCATTGCTACCTTGTGCTAGTGCTGGCATGGCTGTTGCCAGTAGTGGAGATCCTTGGTTATTTGTAGTTGCGCAAGTTGAGAATGAGAATGGCAGTGCACTTGTAGCTATGCCTAGCGTTAATATTGCAGCTATCAATAAAATTGCTATTGGTTTTTTCATTTTCTTCTTTTTCACCTCATATCTTTTTGCATTATTCTATTCGTCAAGGTCATATAAAAGACCATAAGTAGAAGAAACAGATCCTATTTGCTTACATTAAGAGCACATAAAATGAACAAGATGCGGAATTAATATAATTCTCTTGGTTTAAGTCCCTCAAACTCAAAATCATTTCTCCAAACACTCCTTCACCATCTTTATCGCGCACAGATCGCCACAGATAGAGCATGCATCGCTTTTCGAGAGTCTGCTATTTCTTATTCTCATCGCTTCCTCAGGGTTCATCGCGAGCTCAAATTGCCTTTTCCAATCGAGGCCTTTCCTTGCATGAGCCATCTCAGCATCTAATTGTCTCGCCTTTTCTCGTTGCCCCTCTCTTACAAGGTCTGCGACATGCGCAGCTATCTTCGTTACGATCGTGCCTTCCTTTATGTCGTCCACTGATGGCAACGCCAAATGCTCTGATGGCGAAACCATACATAGGAAGTCCGCACCGTACATCCCCGCAACCGCACCACCGATCGCACTCACGAAATGGTCGTATCCGGGTGCGATGTCAGTAACAAGAGGCCCTAAGAGGTAAAGCGGTGCAAAATCAGTTACATGCTTTATTATCTTTACAGATGCTTCTATTTCGTCTAATGGCACATGTCCCGGGCCTTCGACCATTGCCTGTACACCTTCTTCACGAGCTCGTTTCACGAGTTCGCCAAGTGTAATAGCTTCTGCAAATTTGGCACGGTCGGAAGCATCGGAAACGCAACCTGGACGCATACCATCGCCCAAACTGAGCGTTAAATCATACTCGTTCGCTATTTCCAACAGGTAATCATATTCGGCGTAAAATGGATTCTCACGCTCGTTATGTATCATCCAAGCAACGAGGAACGCGCCACCGCGACTGACAACATCTAATATGCGCCCGCTAAGTTTCAATCGTGCCAACGAATTCTGATTGACACCGGCATGAATGGTGACAAAATCTATTCCGTCTTTTGCATGGGTCCTTACCGCATTGAACAAGTCATCGGAACTCATGTCCACTACTGCCCGTTCATCAGCCTTCTCTAAAGCCGCCTGGTATATCGGGACCGTCCCTACTGGCACATCTACCTCTTTCAAAATCGCTCTCCTGGTTGCAGCGAGGTTTCCACCAGTGGAGAGGTCCATTATGGCATCCGCGCCGTATTCTACCGCTACCTTTGCCTTTCTTACTTCTTCCTCGACGCTAACATAATCCGTTGACGTACCTACGTTAACGTTCACTTTCATACTCATCCCAGCGCCAATAGCTTTTAGCGTTATGTCTCCCTTCTCTGCCCTCTTTGCGTTTTTTGGGATTACCACTTGACCTGCTCCAAGGAGTTGTTCCAATTTTTCCACGTTAACTCCTTCAGCCAAAGAAATTTTCTCTAATTCCTTCTTTTCCCACTTGACGGTGCTAGAATTGTCGTTCATTTCTTATTCGCCTCTTTTCATCTTAATGAGATTGTTTGATATAAGCCGACATAGGATATATATATGTACGCCCCCACAAGATATAAAATAATATTTGTTATCGCAATCGTCTTGATTTTTCCAAAACGGAGAGGAATCCGATAGCCCGAACCATAGCTTTGAATTTGTAAATATCCCGGGGATACTGCACAAATACATAAGCAACGTTATACCTCTACGATATCACTATAGATTTCTGCTCGCTTTTAGTAACGAAAAAAATGGGAATATATCTAATCAAATTGTTGAACTTCATTCTCTTCCAGGCGTTTCTTAATTTGTATAATAGTATACCAATCAACTATACGCCGTTCCGCAAATCCCAGTATAACCACTATAGCCACGAACAGGATGATTGTAAGCGGGAAGAGGCACCATGGACCACACATACCCGGGTTCTCACATGATTCTATAAAATCCAGACTTATACTCATAGCTCTTCCTCCACTTTTATATTGGTCTTTTGTATATAAAAACTTTTTTGAGAATTCGTGTGATCTTCACTATTTAAACGCGCTATTTCCGGAATTTCACCCCATGTTGCAAGCTTGTCCTTATATATTACAAGCGCACCTTCAATGCCTTCCACGTGGTCGATCGAATGGAATACCTTTGAGATAGATTGGGCGTCTGTGGCGGAATTGCATAGTGCCGTGGCTGCGGCATCGGACAAAGATGCGCTATTACTTATCACCGTCGCTGCATCTGCATGCCCAAAGCTTATGGAATGTCCCACGGTACCAGAGGATGTGCATATTCCCACCATAGAGGCAGAAGGTTTTATTTTAAGTGCGATTTTGTTCGAGAAGGGACTTTCCCCTGCATATATGCCCACAAGTATCGCTCTATCTGTTATTAATGCAACATCGCCACCGTTATCTACCATTGCGTATGTCGCCCCGGCATCTTGCATTGCATCAACTGCGAACTCCGCTAAAGTACCTGCAACTGCTGACATCGGCCCTAAGCCGAATTTTTCCGCTGACTCTATCATTCTTCGCACTATCGCCGCTATAGTGGCATTACCGACTTCTGTCTCATCTATCGGGTAGCTTTCAAAGGTTACAAGAAAGTAAGGATGCCAGCGCGCGAATCGTTCCAAATCTCTTCGGCGTTGCGTTAACTCTTTTTTTGCAACCTCTATGTGCCTCTTTTCGTCTGCGGTTATCCATACGAACGTCTCTTTTAGCCTGAAACTTTCTCTCATCAAAAATATACCGTTTCTTGTGCTGAATCATTACAGCCAAACACTTTTTCACTTAAGATCATAGCAATCTCAGCCCTGTTCTCTTCCGTAACAGCAATTATCTCGAAATCGTCTTTTATCCGCCTTACCAGTTCGTGCTCCGACTTCTGATGCACAGAGACAATGAGATGTTTATCACTTTTTATCGCCTCTTCCACCGCAGTTATGAAACGCATTGACTTCAGTTCCATAGGTCCTATTTCATCTACGAAGATCACTGCTATATCCAGACTTGCAACCGCATCTTTTATCGAGTTTGCACCGATGGAATCTAAATCAATTATGTTTACTCCATATTTACCCACTTTGGGACCTCCCTGGTGCACATGTGCCAGAATGCCCATGACACCGGAGTTTATGTCCTCTATCGAGAAACCTACTCGCCTGCCGCTTTTATGGATGTCCGATGTAAGCATGCCGCCCACAGCAATCCCTTCCGCTTTCAATCGCTGTATCTCTTCTTTTATAATCGTTGACTTCCCTATCTTCGGCTTCCCGGTTATTCCCACTCTTATTTTCACGTCTTCTTTAACTTAATGGAAACCTTTTCTTAGAAAGAAAAGCTTTACCAAAAGAAATAATAAAAATGGAGATCGAAAAGACTTATTGTGAAGCGTTTGATGGATTAGTCGCAAGGATATGCATAACTGCGAGAGATGATAAGAGCTTGAAACGAGCGGCTTTCGGTGCCACTGCATTGCCTTCCACGGTCTTTGGTGAATCGGAAGGCGGAGTGGAGAAGTGGTTGAACGAAGACGAAACACCAGACGGTAGAAAAGGTGCACTTGTTCAACTATGGGTGAACTATGGCGAGAATGCCGTTAAAAAACTGGACTATGAAATATCGAAACGGATACGGCAGGGGATACTGGTAGTGCCTACGACTTCTGTCTTCAATGCACTCGATTCAGAAGTGAAAATTGATACCATGAATAGAATAGGGCATTGTGGCGATGGCTACGAAACAATAGAACACAAATTCGGGCGGGAAGTCATAGCGGTGCCGATAATGGTGGGGGAGTTCCTTGTGGAGCATCGCATTGGCTATAAGAAAGGCGTAATGGGAGGGAACCTATGGTTCCTTGCTGAAACTTTAGAGGCTGCGTTAGATGCGAGTGAAACGGCAATCCGTGCAATAGATCAAATAGAAGGTGCAATCACTCCTTTTGATGTCTGCGCTGCAGGTTCTAAACCGGAGACGAAATATCCCGAGATAGGGCCCACGACAAATCATCTTTATTGTCCCACATTAATGCATAAAATAAGCGGGTCAAAAGTTCCGGACTCTGTAACTGCAATTCCAGAAATAGTCATAAATGGGCTTTCCCTCGATTCGGTAAAAAGCGCGATGAAGGCCGCAGTGAATAGTGTACGCGATATAGAAGGCGTGGTGAAAATATCGGCGGGTAATTACGGTGGTAGCTTAGGTCGATATAAAATCTATTTGGATGAGTTAGGCCTATCGCATTAACTCCTTTTTATAGCAACCACAAGATTACACTGATTTTCACGAGAATACCTTTGGACATCACATAACCCCTGTTACGAATTCACCGTTATCATTTTGCCGTCCATTACTGCCTCTTCCGGCACATTAATCTCCTTCGCCTCTGTCCATGCCACCGTTGCGTTTGTTACATACCCTACACTCACTTTATATGGCGATGCGAAAACGTCAAAATTCGTGCCGCCTTCTATCGGCCCCGCCGTTGAATACGGCACGGGGAACTCGTATGTGCCATTTGACATCATTCGCTCGGCATAGATATATTCGCGCCCCGTATTTGTAGACACATTTGTCGCTATTTCCACTATGGAACCAATAGGTGCGGTTCCTTTTAGCTTCGCACCTTCTACGTATTCGAAGACCTTAACATATTTTATCGGTTGCCCACCCATGACAATTATGCTACTGGGCGATTCGTGAATAAGCCGGTAATGGCGTAACGGCTCCAGATAGAACTCTTCACTTAGTGCTACACCCCGACCATCGAATATGTGAAGTCGTGCCACCATCGTGCTGAAATACTTTGTACTTGGCCCTATTTGAGGACCATCATCAGTGACAACTTGAGTGTAATATCCTTCTGTATCGCCAAACCAAACGGTCATTGCACCGAATTTATTATAAAATGCGTTGAATGCATCGGCCATCATGAAATCTGTCACTACATATTTCACGTCAAGCGCATCGGCAACATTGTTCGCTTCGCTTACGTTCGTTGTAACGAAGAATAGGCACGCACCGGGGTCGTTCCCACGATACGGCCCCCCTATGCCCTGCTGCCCGAACGGATTGGCAACGGGAATCCTACGAGCGATGCGCGTAATCCAATGTCCATAGTCCCACCAGCTTATTACCGAATATGCCGATTCCGGATAGTTATAATCCTCTATTCTACCGGTTGTTTCATTTATCGGTGGTCGGTCATAGTGTGCATAATAGTCAACACCTGTATCGGGCGTGTTATTCCGCATCCAGGAGAGAGATTCGTACCAATCGTCAGCAGGACCGCCACCATATTTCGCACTTGCTAAAGAAGCATTTAGCGGTGGGATAAATACAACTACGCCTATGATGATGCACGTAATTATGAGCTCCGGACGTAAATACCGCTTTACTTTATCCATTTCCGGTCTCTTCTCATCATTATGCACTTTTTTATTAGGCTTCGCCTTCTCCATACCTGCTCCCCCTTTCGTCTTCCCCTTTATCTTCACCCCCGCTTTTTCTACCGCATCGCCCGCGCCTCTAAGCCATACAAACTCAATTAGCTTCCAGGAAACGAGTCCACAGAGAAGAGCAACGTTCACTGCATAATATGCCGCGAACCTATTCTGCCCAAAACATGCAAACAGCATTACCACACTCCATACAAGGATCAACATCTCTTCTGCCCTGAATTTCTTCGCTATGTTATAGCCGATCAAGGGAAAAGCAGCGAAGGCAACGAAAAAGGGCGTGGTGAACCAGCGCCAGGCTTCACCATCGGTGAACTTACCGGTATATTGTGATATAATATGCATTGGATGAACTTCAGCTATGGTCAAACTGGACGCAGAAGGAATAAAGACATGAAGCGCTCCGATAATCTTTGAGTATATGGGTAGACTCAAAGCGCTCAAAATGATGATGGATGATACAGCAACAGCCAATATCGCAATAGGATACCCATAAGGGTTCATTTTCTTCCTGTCCATCAAAACTGAAAGAGCACTCAAAATAAGAAATACAGCTATTACAAGGAGAAGCGAAATAAACGAAATGCCCGTTAGAGAGCCAATATATGGCACGGGGGCAATCATCAGTAACGAAATAATAAAAACCGGGACGGCAATAATGCAAAGATAATCAGTGCTTACGCCTCTTACATGGTCTAGCACATACTGCACCGCTGCAAAGATAATCAGAACAAAGATGAGGAGTGAGGCACCCATCCACGCGAGGTAATAACTTCCGAGGAATATGCCGCCGAAGAAGGAATAAAGCATTGGCCTCTTCAAAGAAGTCCAATCCTTCTCCAATATGGTATGAAATGTTATTCCATTCTTCTTCGCCGCCTTTATCGCTAAAATGATGAATAGGATTGCTATCGTACTGAATAGCGTTTCCATAACGTGATGGTCTGTGAAGCCCAATAGAGAACGGGATAAGAACTGTCCCGGGAGAATAGCGATTAGGGCTGCGGAGAGAATGCCGGCATTCCTGCCCCATAATTCTTTTCCTATAAAATAGACCGGTAAAACAGTAAGAGCGCCCAAAACGGCAGGATACCAGGCGCCTATTACTTCTATTCCCTGCTGACCTAAAGTAGCGAAAGGGTTCCCAAGCCCGATTAGCCATATAATAACCGCAAGCAAGTAATCAAATAACGGTCCAACGCCCAAATGCGTACCATGAGGATAATATGTGAACGGGTCGAAGTAAATACGATGCGGGAAGTTCTGCAGCATGTTTTCCACCACTCGCATCTTATACCAAGGGTCATTCCCGCCAAATTTGACGAATGTATCAGTAAAAACACTCGCATATGGTAAAACACCCCGTATAGCAAGCGAAACACAGAATATCAGCGCCAATATGACACCATAGATTATTGATGTTTTTTCTAGCCCTTTCATATTTATACTTATTTTATCCATTTCCCACTCACTATTAGTTCTTAAATCTTAGATAGTATAAAATAATTACTGGCGTGGTACATATATATAATTAGCGATATATGTCCGCTTTAATTTATTAAAACTAGGTTAAGTGGGTAAGATGGCAGAGCAAACGATAAGGAAAGCGGTAATACCTGCAGCAGGATTAGGAACTAGATTTCTCCCTGCTACAAAATCCATGCCCAAGGAGATGTTACCTATTATAGATACCCCAATCATCCAATTTGTCGTTGAAGAAGCAATAGCAGCAGGAATTGAAGATCTTATAATCGTTACCGGCAGGGGCAAAAAGGCTATCGAGGATTATTTTGATACCTCGCCCGAACTGGAAAGCCATTTATTCAAGAATAAGAAATATGCGCTATTGAGAGAAATAAAAGATATATCCGCCTTAGTTGACATCCATTACATAAGACAGAAGGAGCCAAGAGGCTTGGGCGATGCTGTTTTAAAGGCAGAAAAGCATGTAGGCAATGAACCTTTCGCTATCTTATTAGGCGATGATATAATAAAGGCGGAGATACCTTGCATTAAGCAACTCACGAATTTGTTTGGGCGCTATAACAAATCAATAATTGCTGTCGAAAAGGTTCCAAAAGAGAAGGTGAGCAGTTATGGGATGATAAAAGGGCGAGAAATAGAGGAATTCATCTACCGCATAGAAGAGATAATAGAAAAGCCGAGTATAGAAGAAGCCCCGTCTAACATAGGTACCGTTGGGCGTTATGTGTTCACACCTGCGATATTCGATTGTATCAGGGAGACGAAGCCGGGAAGTGGAACAGAAATCCAGCTTACGGACGCTATTAAACTGCTGATGGATAAGGAAGAAGTTCTTGCTTATTCGTTCAAAGGTAAGAGATATGATGCGGGAGATAAGACGGGCTATATAAAAGCGATTATCGATTTTGCGTTAGAACAAGAAGAGTTGAAAGCAGAAATTGGGCGCTATCTGCAAGAGAATGAGAGAGGCTATAAATGAGGCTCAAATACTAAAGAATTCCGTTATACTATCGACTATATACCGCAATTGTTCTTGCGTCATTTCCGGATAAATAGGTATCGATAGTATCTCCTTTGCTGCCTTTTCTGCAACGGGGAAGTCACCGCTTTTATAAGCCCTATAACTGTAAGCAGGTTGCAAATGTAATGGTATGGGATAGTGAATACCGCAACTTACTTCTTTCTCTTTTAGAAAAGCCATCAAATCATCCCTTTTGTCTGTCCTTAATACATACATGTAATAGACATACTTGTAATTCTCAGTCTCGGAGGGAGTTCTCACTTCAGAAGGCAAGTTATCTTTGTAGAATTTTGCATGCTGTCGCCTTAGATGAGTCCACTTTTCAAGGTGGGGAAGCTTCGCATCCAGTATGGCCGCCTGTAAGGCATCAAGCCTATAATTGTATCCTTCTATCTTATGTTCATATTTGGTCGTCCTACCATGATCCACAAGCAACCTGATTCGTTCTGCCAACTTGTCATCATTTGTTACGACTGCGCCACCATCCCCAAAGCATCCGAGGTTCTTGGCGGGGAAAAAACTAAATGTCGCAATATCGCCATAGTAACCTGGCGAGTGCCCCTTGAATTCGGCAGCATGTGCTTGCGCAGAATCCTCTATTATCGTTAGGTCACTCTTCTTTCCGATCTCCCTTATCCGTTCCATATCCGGCATCTGCCCATAGAGATGAACAACGATGATTGCTTTTGTTTGTGGTGTTATCGCGTGCTCTAGCTTGTCAATATCAATTAGGAGTGTTTGAGGGTCCACATCAACAAACTTTACTGTGGCACCAACATGAGTTATGCATTCAGTAGTCGCGATGAAGGTGTTCGGAACTGTTATAACCTCGTCATCAGGTCCGACTTCCGCTGCCATCAGGGCTAGATGGAGAGCACTGGTCCCGCTTGAACAGCCGATGGCATGTTTCGCATTGCTGAAATTCGCAAAATGTATCTCAAAATTTTTGACGTTCTCGCCCATTATAAATGCTGTATTGTCTATAACCCTTTGTATTGCAGAATCAATCTCCGTCTTTATAGAAAGATAATTGGCTTTTAAATCCACTAGTGGTATCTTCATGTTTCACCCTCTTCATATGCCTTTTCGCCTGTGGGATATTTCAATTCAAAAACGTCCCGGACAACTTTTGCCGGGTTTCCTACAACCACTTTGCCGTCAGGCACATCTTTTGTAACAACGCTGCCCGCACCAACCAAGGCATTTTTGCCAATCTTTACTCCCGGCAGAATAGTCGAATTGGCCCCAATTTTTGCAGCTTCGGATATGATGACACCCTTCAGGAATTCTTTGGACTTGGCTGATTTTGGGAATGGCGCGTTGGTCAGCACTACGTTTGGGCCTATCCAACATCCCTCATGGAGTTCGCAATATTCGGGAATGAATGCTTGGGAATGAATCCGGACATTATCTGCTATCTTGGTTTTGAACTCGACCACACTCATTGTACCTATGCTAACATTAGTTCCTATAATATTTCCCTCCCTTATGGCTGTATGGTTGCCGCTTTGAAAATTGTTTCCTATAACCGTACCAGCATAGATCACGGTGTGAGATCTTATGATGGCAGAATCGCCTATGACAGTCTTAAGTTCTCCTTCCTTCTTGCCTTCTGGGGGAATGCCGATTATAACGAAGTCTCCTATCTCTACATTTTTTCCCAATTCCACGTTTTTCATTATTTCCGCGGTCTTCGCTACCGAGACATTAATCATGGAGTGCCATCTCCTTTCTCGTTTCTGCTGATTTAATACTGAGTTCACAGATCCTTGTTGTGTAATATTCTTCCTTACCTATGTTTAAGGTGTTGGAAATCCCCTCCGCGTTTTTTTTATCGACTGATTGGATGAAATATTCGAGCTCGTCCTTGAGCGACTCATTTTTTGTTATTGATTCTTCCACGGGTTCCTCTTTCTCGATTTTTTCATAGCTCACCTTCAATGGATACCTTACGATTTTCTGCTCGAAATAATCCACGTATATCTTCTCTTTCTCGGCGATAATCCACATATCTCTCTTCTTTTCCGGGTGACAGCAACTGACCTCAATTGTAGCGAAGAAGTCGCCATAATCGAGCACGATCATTGCAGAATCTTCAAATTGTTCCGAAATCTGATTCTTCTTTTTGGAATAGACTTTAAGTGGTCTTCTATCCGTGATGAAGTTAAGTATATCCATAGGGTGTATACCCAGGTTGAGTATAACGCCAGAATCTTTTCTTGGTGGTTTTGTGGAATGCATATATCTGCAGGTTATATATTGTATTTCGCCTATCTCTTCCATCAATTCTTTTAGTCTCTTTATAGAATTGTTGAATCGATATAGATAGCCGACAGAAAGTATAAGTCCTTTATCTTCCGCAATCTTGACAAGTTCTTTGGCTTGCTCTGATTTGGTCGTTATGGGCTTTTCTATCAATAGATGCTTTCCCAATTCTAAACAATCTTTGGCAATCTTATAATGCAGGTCGGTTGGGACAACTACGGTAACTGCATCCACCACCTTTAGAAGTTCCCTGTAGTCGGTAAAGAATTTTATGTCATATTCATCGGCGACACTTTTTTTTTCCTGATTTGTATCCGAAATTCCCACTAGTTCGCATTCTAGTCCACTCAAAGATTTGAGGTGATTTATACCCCATTTTCCCACGCCTATGAGTCCGATTTTAGCCATAGTCTGCCTCTTTGCTTATAGTGTATTAATCTATAAAATTCTTTCGGTTAAAGCTTGCCATAGAATATCCCTCGGAAGAACCCTAGTCCATAGCTAACATGAGTTACGAAATAAAAGAGAATACTCGCCATAACTAAGCCCGGTTTTTTTGTAACTTGAATCGAGCTGATAATAGAAAGTAGAACATACAGTAACGCAAGAGTTGCAATAAGCTCCGGGGGGATAAGTTTGAGAATAGTAAGGGCGCTCAAAAGTATTATGCCGAGTATGAACCCCGAACCGAACAGGTAAACTATACGAAAAGTGTCAGGATGTTTTTTAACCATCTTTGCCCGTGCTAGCCCATAGCTGTACATCTGTCTAAAGAGAGAGCGGAAGGTACTTCTCTTGAAATGATAGACTCTTGTTTCCGGAGTGTACAAAAGCTTGTACCCCGCCTTCTTTATTCGTATATCGAGCTCAGCGTCCTGACCGCACCAAAACTCCGGATCAAAGTTACTAACTTCTTCGACTATTCCTCTTCTGTAGCAGGTAAAGGAAACGTGTTCAACGAATCTTTCCTCTTGGAATACCTCGTTTTGAGGGAAGCTATTTTTGCCACCCATAAATCCGGAGAACGCAACACCTGTCACCTGTCCAACAAAATTCTGTGCCTTAGGAGAAATGTTGGAACAGCCAACCCCAGCGATCTCTTTAGGTAGTTTTAAGAGTTTTAATGCAAGTACATTAAGAAGGTTCTTCTCGGCTATAACATGACCGGAGTAGTTCATTAACATCTCCCCCGTAGCATGCTCTATGCATATATTTCTTCCAATGGCTGTGTTTCCGGTTGAATTATTTAGTAGTTTTATGTTCTTGTATTTTCTCGCGTACGCCTCAACGATATTCATTGTATCATCAGTGGAGTTACCCTCTGCCACTAATATTTCGATCTTTTCTCTGGGATAATCCAGTTCAAACAGAGAATCTAAACACTGCCTGACGGTTTTTTCTTCGTTTAATACCGGCATTAGAAATGATACCTTTGGATACATCTTTTCTCCCTTCTACGTACGATATAAGTAAGCATATCATATTTAATTTTAGTGTATCTAAGTAAGTACGCAATGAAAGAGTTATGTTTATAGAGGGTCTACTTTTATTCCCACTGATTCATATGTCATATATGTAGTACGGGCATATTTTGTGGGCTGGTCGGGTCGGGTCTGGAGGAAGAAATGGAGAGAAAGAAAATCTTGATGCTGCTATCTAATCCGTTCATGGTGGACCCGAGGGTTTCCAGGGAAGCGAAATCGTTGGTTGATTATGGGCATGAAGTTACCGTTATCGTCTGGGATCGAAAGGGGGATTACCCTTCTGAAGATATAATTGATGGCATACGTATTATCCGAATTCATAACAATTTGTTAATGAAGATCATGCCAAATGACCTATTCCGGAATCCATTGTGGTGGCGAAGAGCATATAAGAAAGGTTTGGAATTGTATAAATCAGGCCAATTCAAATTTGATGTTGTCCATTGCCATGATTTGGATACATTGCAATCAGGGGTTTGGTTAAAGAAGAAGTTGGGGCTAAAATTGATCTATGATGCACATGAGATCTTTGGATACATGATAGCAAGAGATATGCCCAAGTTTATTGTCGGTGTTGCTCTCCGAATGGAAAAAAGATTAGTGAAAAAAGTTAATCGGGTTATAACAGTTAATGAACCTTTGCGAGACTACTTTAGATCTATTTCGAATACGCCAATAACAGTAGTTATGAATTGCAATGATTTAGTAAGTCAAGAATATATACCGCCAAGAAACGATGCTTTTACTGTTTGTTATATCGGCGTGCTAACAAAATCGAGAATGTTTCCCGAAATAGTTGATATACTAGGGAAGATAAAAGGAGTAAGGTTTGTCATCGCGGGGAAGAAAGAGAATCTGTATGCGGAAGTAAAAGAAAGATGCGAGAAGTATGATACTGTTGAATTCTTAGGTGCGATACCGTTTTGTGATGTGATACAAAAAACTTTAGAAGCACATATTGTTGCTTGTATGATCAATCCAAAAGATTTGAACAACAGAATCGGCATAGCAAACAAGCAATTTGAGGCTATGGCTTGTGGTAGGCCTATACTCTGTACAAAAGAGACGTATAGTGGAGCTATGACCGATGAACTGAAATGTGGATTGTCTATAGATTATGATAAAGATGCTTTACACAACGCAATACTAAAGTTGCGAGATGATCCGGAACTGTGCGAAGAATTTGGTAGAACTGGATTAAAAGCAGCAAAGGAAAAATACAATTGGAATAAGCAGGCGGAGAAATTGTTAAAAGTTTATGAGACACGGAAATAAAAATCTTAACGCTTGTACAGAGATATATCATTCATTCAAAAACAATCATTTTTAAATATGAAAAAGAGATTAAATGATAAATAAATGAAGATCTGTTATATTGGCAATGCCCAAAGTATTCATATGCAAAGATGGGCTAAATGGTTTGCAGATAAGGGGCATGAAGTGCATTTAATAACAAGTAGTTATGCTGAAATAGAGGGGGTAACAGTACATTTGATTGGCACAGGTATAGAAGGCAGTCCATTTAACTTCTTGAAAAAAACTTTACAGACGAGGAAGTTGGTTATGGGAATAAAAACAGATATATTACATGCCCATTATGTTTTTGGTTATGGCTTATTTGGTGCTTTGTCCGGTTTTCATCCTTTTGTTGTTAGTCCCTGGGGCAGTGATATAGTAGCATTCCCTGAAAAATCCGTTTTACACAAGTTACTTATTAAATATGTTTTACAGAAAGCAGATTTGATACAATGTACAGATGAATCTATAGTAGAACGAGTAAAAAGTTTAATTGAAAAAGGCAGTAGCATTTACGTAATTAAGTGGGGCATAGATACTGATTTGTTCACACCCCAAAAAGTGGAAAAAGATGAAGTAATCAAGATTTTGTATCTGAGGAAATCTCAAGAAACGTATGGTGTTGAGACATTACTTCATGCCATTCCAGAAATAATAAGCAGAGAGGATAATGTGCAATTTCTAATACGCAAAAGTGGCGGAGAGCTGAATAAAACCGTCGATACGGTAAAAAAGTTGAAAATCGAAAAATATGTAGAATTTGTAGAAGACCTACCAAACGAGAAGATACCAAAACTTATGAACAGTTGTGATATTTATGTTGATACCGCCTATAGTAAAAATCCAGGAAGTGGCATAGGAATGACAGCTTTTGAGGCAATGAGCTGTGAACTGCCTGTTGTTTTATCTAATACTGCTGGTGTGGATATTTACATTAAGCACAAAATTAATGGATACATTTATAAAGGACATGATTCGAATAGCTTAGCTGATGCCGTAATGGAATTAGTAAAGGATCGGAATCTCCGAGAGGAACTCGGGAAAAATGCAAGAGAATATATAGTTAAAAACCAAAATTTCAAAGAGAATATGGAAATTATGGAAAGTTTTTACGAGAAATTGGCTAACGGAGAGGTCAACCAATGACTGTAAAAATACCATTGCTCAGACCTTACTTCGATTCTGAGGAACTGGAAGAAATAAAAATAGTTCTGGATTCCGGGTGGGTCTCTCAGGGCCCAAAAGTAAAAGAGTTTGAGGACAAAATTGCGGAATATCTCGACGTTAAATATGCAATTGCCGTCACTAACTGCACGTCAGCGTTACATTTAGCATTGCTTGGCATTGGCGTAAAGGAAGGCGATGGGGTTTTAGTTGCGGATTTTACATTCCCTGCAACGGGACATGTTGTATTGTATTGCGGAGCGAAACCGGTATTTGTTGATATAGATTTAAAGACATATAATATCAACCCTGAATCAATAGAAGAAAAAATAAGTGATAAAACAAAAGCGATTATACCCGTGCATACCTTTGGGCAACCCGCAGAAATGGGCCCTATCATGGAGATCGCCGAAAAATTTAATTTGAAAGTAATAGAAGATGCGGCATGTGCTCTTGGTGCCAAATACAAAAACAACTATGCCGGCACAATTGGAGATATTGGCTGTTTCTCGTTCCACGCAAGAAAAGGTATGACAACAGGGGAAGGGGGAATGGTAGTTACTGATGACGAAAGTTTAGCAGATAGAATACGAAAA
This sequence comes from Candidatus Methanophagales archaeon, assembly GCA_003336485.1. GTDB lineage: Archaea > Halobacteriota > Syntropharchaeia > Alkanophagales > Methanospirareceae > Methanophaga. The sequence continues at coordinate 4,307 of QENH01000200.1, read as the reverse complement.
TTATCCGTTTTTGGGATGACCTCTGCATGGGATAGAGAAAAAAGCGCGGAATTCATTATTCCTGAATTTACGGATCTTGGATATAACTACAAACTGAGCGATATTAGTGCTGCGGTTGGCGTTGCACAATTAAAAAAGTTAGATAAGATCATTGAAAGGAAACGAGAGCTTGCTAAGTATTGGAATGAGAAACTTGAAGAGATAGAGCTTATTGACGCACCTTATGTTAGCAAAAATGTAAAACATATCTATCAAAGTTATGTTGCTCTTATTGATAAAGCTATTAATAGAAATAAGTTGATTGATGCACTGACGAAAAAAGGTGTTCAAACTCAAATCGGGACCTATGCCAGCCATATACAACCTGTATACAATTCTACTGATAAATGCCCTAATTCGTTAGATATATTTAATAGGTCTTTAGCTTTACCTATGTATTATATGCTAAAAGAAGAAGATATTGATGTGGCTGTAGCGCATCTAAAAAAAGCGGTGGATGTTTTGAAATGAGCGTAAAAAACAAATCAGTTCTTGTAACAGGGGGAGCAGGATTTATTGGGAGCCATTTAGTGGATAGGCTGATTAAAGAAGAGCCAGAAAATTTGGTGGTAGTGGATAATTTCTTCATAGGGAAAGAATCTAACTTGCAAGAAGCAAGAGAAAAATATCAGAATTTAAAGATTTATAATCAAGATGCTTCCGATTACAATCAAATGAGCGAAATAATGAAAAACGAAGGTATAGAGGTGGTATTTAATTTGGCAGTTGTACCATTACCTGCATCGCTTACTAAACCCAGATGGACGTTCGAACAAAATGTCAATATCACGCTTTCTATATGCGAATTAGCCAGAAATAGTTATTTTGATACTTTAATACATTTCTCGTCATCGGAGGTTTATGGCACTTCCGAATATGCACCTATGGACGAAAAACATCCTTTAAATGGTACAACTCCTTATGCGGCAAGTAAGGCGGCGTCAGATCAAGTGGTACTCTCATATTGTAGAACTTTCGGTATTGATGCTTCTATTATACGCCCTTTTAACAATTACGGGCCCAGACAAAATGAAGGAAGTTACGCAGGTATCATTCCCTTAACGATAAAAAGGATATTTAGCGGTGCGGCACCGGTAATTTATGGTGATGGCAAACAAACAAGAGATTATTTATATGTTACCGATACTGCAAACGCCACGATAGAGGTATATAACTCCAAAAAATCACGGGGCAAAGTATTAAATATCGCAAGTGGAAAAGAAATATCAATAGAAACTTTAATTAAGCTCATTGCTAAATATCTAAACTGTGACAAACCAATTGTTTATGAGCGAGAAAGACCGGGGGATGTGAGACGGCATATTGCGAATATTTATTTAGCCGATGATTTAATAAGCTTTAAACCGACAATAAGTTTTGAGGAAGGGTTAAAAAGAACTATGGATTGGTATAGAGGGAATTTAAAAAATAACCAGAAACCAAAAATAATGAGTTAAAATTAAAAATGGTAGGTATCTATGAAGGAAAGCTCTACGAACCATGAAAATATTAAGTCTACATTAGACGAGTTTAAAAAAAATGATTATTTGGAACAACAAGGGTTAAAAAATCCTTATAGAGTCAGAAGACTTATAGAAGATGCAATCAAGTTTAACAAGCTCGATTTAACAGATTTAGTTGTTTTTACGGAAGCGGCATCAAGAAACTATGTAGTCACGCCAATAATTGCAGCAATGGCTGGTGCTAAAGTTTATGCTATAACTTCCGATTCAAAATATGGAAAAGCAAAAGATGTTGAAGAATTTACTTACATTTTCGCAGAATTTTGTGGCGTAAGAGATAAAATAGAGGTTGTTTTTGATAAAGAAAGAGATTTTATTAGCCAAGCTAATATTATAACTAATTTAGGATTTGTGAGACCCATTGATAAGAATTTCGTCAGGATGATGAACGAAAAAGCGGTGATTCCTTATATGTGTGAGGCATGGGAATATAGAGCGGGTGATATTGATATTAAGACTTGTGAATCTAAAAATATCCCTGTTATGGCTACTAATGAAGATTATCTCGGATTGAGATTTATAAAAGTAAGATTGTTGTTGTGAGCGGGGACAACTTTGGTAAAGTAATTGAAAAATACTTAAAAGCGATTGGAGCTGATGCGTATTTGATTGAAAACTTAAAATCTGAAGTGAGTAGAAGATATTTAGGGAATAGCGATGCATTAGTTGTAGCAGACTACAAAAATAATGATGTTTTCGTTGGAGCAGAAGACGCACAAATTTCAGCAAAAGAGTTGGTCGAATTATCCAGAAAGATTTCTGTTATTCAGTTTGCAGGTGACATAGATATTGAAGAACTTGAGAGATATAATATTCCATTTTTTCCTCAAAGGAGAATAGGAAAGTTTAGGATGGGAATGACCTTAGCTGAACTTGGACCCAAGCCCGTAAATGATCTTCACTGTGCAGGGTTAAAAGTAGGGGAAGTGATGGCAAGGGCAAGACTGAGTGGAAAAAGTGTAGAAGAAGCTAAAATGACAGCTCTTAAATATTCTCCTGCGCAAGACCTTTTCTTTGCGACTGTCTCTACGGCGGATAATGCACAAAATAGAAACCTTGGCGAAGGTGAAGTTAATGAAGCTAAGTGAAGTACAAGATAAAGGGAACATAGAACTAATAAGAGCCGGCGAATTTAAGTCTTTAGGTCTTATTACGCATAATAATCACAAACAACTTGTATTCCTTGAAGATTCTAAATACCTGCCAACAATGTTGAATAAAACCAACATATCTTGCGTCATAACAACGGAAGAATTAATCCCTTCAATACCGAAAGGGCTTGGTATAGGTATTTCTACGAACCCTCAAAAATCGTTCCATGAAATTCATAACTATTTAGCGGAAGATACGGATTTCTACTGGAAACTTTTTAAGACCGAAATAGCTAGTAGTGCAAAGATTCATCCTTCAGCATATGTTGCAGAAAGAAACGTCCGCATAGGTGAAAGATGTGAGATAGGACCAAACGTCTCTATATTAGAAAACTCGATTCTTGAAGACGATGTGATTATTAGAGCAGGAAGTGTAATAGGCACTGAAGGCTTTGAATTTAAACGTATTGGAAAGGGAATAATGCCGGTCATCCATGCTGGTGGTGTCTTACTCCACAACAGAGTAGAAATACAAGCTAATTGTTGTGTCTCGAAAGAACTGTTTGGCAGATTTACTGAAATAGGAGAAGATACAAAACTTGATAATTTTGTGTATATTGCACATTGCGTTATCATCGGAAAAAGATGTTTATTAGCTGCTTGTGCTATGGTGGCGGGTAGTGCTAAAATCGGCGATGACGTTTGGATAGGTCCATCCGCTTCCGTTTCTTCTGGAGTAGAGATTGGAGACGGAGCTTCGATAACCTTAGGGTCTGTAGTAACTAAGAATGTTGCTCCCGGTCAAAGAGTAACGGGAAACTTTGCTATTGATCATGACAAGTTTATCGCTTTCCTAAAAACAATTCGATAAAAAACCTTTCTTTAAAAAAGAAAGCTTTAACAAAAAAGGGCACCCCGCTACTTGGGTGTGGGTGTTAAAATCGGAAATCATGGATTTCCGCCAAGCTGATTTGATGGTTACAAATCCCAGCTTTCATGCATGGCGTGAAAGGAACTGTAATCCAATTCCATGCGTGTTCGGTTAAGTAACCCATCGCTCCATCAACCTCTCCCTTTTAACATTGGGATCGCATCCTTGACTAAGATAAATGTCGTATATGGTAAGCATATCCAATTTCAGCCCCATGCATTCAACAACTTCAGTTAATAACCGGTCTGCTTGTTGCGTAAACACCTTTGCCCAGCGTAAATGCGTGTATCGGTTCGCGTTTTCGGGATTGGCATTACGAATCAGCTGGAGGATTCTACGAGAGCACATTAACGTCAGAATAGCGACCCAAATTAAGCATTTCACAATGTTTGGGTTTGCACTTGGTATCTGATCCATACGATAGTTGCTTTTTAATTCCTTGAATACCAGTTCTATTTCCCATCTCGCTCTGTACAGGAGTGCGATGTCCGCGGCGGATAAGATTTCAACGCGAATATTAGTTAAATATGCGTGATACTCGCCAGATTCTGGATTAAAAGCACATACAACTCCGAATCGTCTCTTCACTGTGCTTTCTTTTCCCTTATATTTTCTCCTTTTGAATTCAACTTCCACTTCAACATCAAGTATCTCTCGCATCAAGTAAGGAATTATATCTCTTAGTTTCTTTCCTACGACATCTACAGAGTTACCTCGCCATTT
>QENH01000201.1 GCA_003336485.1 Candidatus Methanophagales archaeon | reverse complement strand
GGCGATACGGAGTCGCTGTGCTTCGATGTTCTTGATACAACACCGCCTGCAAGCATCACGAACATCACGAACACGTCTGGTCCTACATGGATCAACTGGACATGGGATAATCCCATTGATCCCGATTTTGATCATACGTTGATCTATCTGAACGGGAGCTGGAAAACAGCAACTGCGGGAAATTGTTATTTGGCTTACGGGCTCAATGCAACCTCTGTATATGAGATAGCGACACGGACGGTTGATGCAGACGGGAATATAAATGCGACCTGGGTAAATCAGACTGCGGCGACAATATCACCATGTTTCATAGCAACAGCAGCCTATGGGTCTGCATTGCACGAAGATATAAACGTTCTGCGAGATTTTAGAGATGATTATCTGATGCCAAATCCGGCCGGACGAGCATTTGTCAATATTTATTATAATACTAGTCCACCGCTTGCGGATGTGATAGGGGAAAATGAAGGGCTGCGAACTGCTGTAAGGGAGGGTTTTGTTAAACCATTAGTGCATATTACAGGGAGGTTTGTAGGATAACAGTCTTCTTCAATTTTAATTACTGGTGGAATGACTGTTAAATTACTTCTTGGGATATTATTTTTTTTCAAAAACAAAGTATTGTAACCTCTTTTCTCATATTTACGAAAAATAAGGGGGTTATACCCCCATCAACCACAAACAACAAAAATCCCGTATACGCATGCACTACTGAAGAAATCGAGCAGCCATATCCGGGAAGTCTGTGAAGAGTCCATCCACACCATAAACGCTGTAAAACTGGTGTAGTTCTTCATCCAGGTTCTGATACTGTGCGGGTAGGTAGTCAGTGCGGAATGTCCACGGGTGGAGCACCAATTCTCTCTCATGTGCCCAGTTGACTAAATCAGGATTGTCCTCAATGCGAACCTTGGAAGGACCGATACCATTGGCATAGGTGGCAATCTCATCAAGCCCCTCTTCTGTGACCATCTGGTCGTACTCCGTTCCTCCACCTATGAGCTGCACCAGTGGTAGATCTGTTCCAAGATCGGATCGCATTTTCTTGAGTGGCTCTACTTCGAAGCACTGCACGTACACCTTAGCATCCTGCCCCTCGTATCCGTACTGGTGGAGTATGTTCAACAGTGCTTCTTCCATTGGCAACCCCTCGGTCTCATGCCAGCTTGGCTTTTTGATCTCAGGATAAATCCCGACGTCTCGGCCGGTAGTGTTGTTGAGGCCCTGAATCAGCTCAATCATCTCGGCAAAAGTCGGAACCTTGAACTGAGAGTCTCCCACAGGGAATCTTCCTGGGAAAACCGGTGTAAAGATGAATATCGTGCAGGCATATAAACTCGCTATCGTTGGTTAAGACCAGATCTGGTTCGATATAATCGGCTCCAAGAGCGTATGCCATTGTATAAGCCTCTAAGGTATGCTCAGGCAAGTAACCACTTGCTCCTCGATGCGCGATCACAATCTTATCGCCATCTTGGGCTGATACGGACAGAGCCATCGCAGCCACCACTAAAAGGGCTAATAAGCCCAGCAATACAACTCCATTTTTTACTTTCGCTTTTCCTTTCATTTTTTTTTACCTCCTAGTCATGAATCAAAAAATAAAGGGGGGTTATACCCCCTCAGCCACAAAGCACGCACTCATCAACAATCTCGCCAGAGTCGCTTATCGCCTTTAAAGATGCCTTGTCCCCATCCACACTGACCATGCAGTAGTGCTTGGATGGGTAGAATACCTCAACGTCTCCGGACCACGGCGTATCTTCTTGCGCATAGAATGGCGCACCAGCGCCACCGGAGATAATCTGCCAGACGGAATGCGTGAAATTTGCATTCGCGGATCCGTCAAGGTGCACAGGTGTCTCACTGTCTACTCTCATTCTGTTGTAGTTGTGCTCGTCGCCAAAGAATACTGCTACCACCTTGCCATTCTGACTGATAGCCTCCCAGAGTTCATCCCTGCGCTCAACCACATATGCACGGTCTAATGGATTGCCCACGTAATCTTCGTTTTCTGCGCTATCTCCACCATTGTACCATTGTGCATCCTGGATGTGTCCACCATTAGGGAATGCAGGCTCGTGTGCGAACATAAAGACATGTTCTATCGACGAATTGTTCTTTGTGTCGTCCAGGACATTCTTAATCCATTCAAGCTGGTTGTCCATCACATACCCCTCCAGGTTTCCACCGAAGTCCTCCGGATAGTTGCACCACCAGTAGTTCGTGTTAAACGCGATGAACCTCGTGTTCCCATAGTCAAAGTCTTAATGTCCTTTACGCCATCAACGAGTACCTCGTATTCATATTCGGTATTCGGAGCGAGATCGGAAATGGCTATCTCGTGGTGCGTATTCGATACGTCATCAGTGTACGATTTACTGTCTGTTTCAACAGCCGCAGTTGTGGGCACACTCGTTTCCCATGAGATCACTGCACTATCTCTCGTCACGAGATCCACGAATGGTCCTTCAGTAACACAAGGCACGAGGTTATAATCGCCATCAACTCTGAATCGCCCATCATAAAATACCGATGTGGCTTTTTCCGGGTTGTAGAGCTCTATACGGTAGCAGATTACACCACCGTCTTTCTCAAAGTTACAGATGTCGTAACGAGAACCATCAAACTTGCCTATGTTGATTTTAGAGACACTGTGATCTGTGTTCTCCCCTACCAACTCTTCTATCACATATCTTCTATACTGTGGCACTTTTATCTCCTGCTGTGGCACAAAAAGCCCATAGTATACTCTGGCTTTTGGTGTTGGGACTATCGTGTCGAACTGAAGCGTTGCCTCTTTCGCAACAGCATCAACCATTCTTTCCGGTGGCGTGACGGACTCGGGATAGGGTATAAGGAATGCTTTGTTGAAGCCGGAATAACGTGTATGGGTGTGTAGATCTGCATGACCCGGGGATATGGAACTCCCGCTAAAAACAGCTTTCATAATAAAAGAAGAGTTTCTTAACTCTAAAAGTATCCAGGATATTAGCTACGTCTTCACATTGGTCCATTGTATCTTCTAAGATGTCAACTACTTCTTTAAGCACCACTCTTTCAAGGAACTCATCTGGTTCTTTTAGGGGTGTAGTCATAAGTATTCGCAGCCATTTCCGGTTTATTTTGTCTGCTTCGTTCTCTAATTCGTTTATCCTTATGCAACACGATTCTAAAGTTCTTTCTTCGGTACTCAGATTCCTCAAACAACTTACCGCCTTTCTTATTTCCTGTGAAGCCTTTAGGATGGCTGTGGAAAAATCACTTACCGGCTCCGGAATTGTTTTGTGCTCTACTCGAGTAAATGTCAGTCTATTCACCGCTTTTTCAACGCCATCAACCACGTTGTCCAGATTGTGGGCGAAATAGCGTATATCTGCCTTCTCTTCCCCCTCTCGGCTATGGTCGTAAATCAGTTCCTGTACTATTTGATGAACAACAGAATCCGCTTCATCTTCCAGCGTATTTAACTCCTGACTGATCTGCGGCAGTTTTGAGTAATCTTCTTTCAAGTACACCAGCAGCTCCGCTGCCTCTACCGCCTTCTCCGCAAGGTTCTCAAAAAGCGTGAAGAATTTCTTCTCCCGCAGTAACGAAATGTTCTTTTCATATATCATCTTGCTATCATCTCTTCTACTTTTCTGTTTTGCTAAGGTACATAAATAGTTTATATATATATTTCACTAATTCTATAAAGATTGGGATTATATATACTAAATTTTAGTAATGGGTATTATAAGTAAAATTTATGTGTGTGATAGGAGAAGAAAGATGAAAATAGGTGTGAATTCAAGGCTGGTGAGGGAGATATCAGGGGGACCTTTTAGTCTCTCTTATCTGAATGTGGAACTTGTGGAGTTGGGCTTCGATGACGTTACCTTGCTGGACCGCAATCTAGAGATAAATCATGCGATGCTTTGGGCTCTTGATTCGTTTGATGTTATGTTCTCGCTACACGTGCCCACATCAGATGCAAGGGAGCCGAATTTGAGGGTGGATCTCGGAAGAATGCTTCGCCATAATTTCAGGGTCATGGAGCGTGTTTTCGAGATTGCTTCGCTCATGGACGCCAGGCATGTTGTCATTCACGGCGGTGACATCGTCACGGAGAACGGGACTAAGTTTGCTGGTATTGCATACCGCAAAGCGTTTCTGAACACTGTAAGAAACCTTAAAACACTCGCTTCTTTAGCACGAGATTATTCGGTGGAGCTCTACCTCGAGAATCTTGACGATAATCGGGTAGGAAGCTTGCCTGTTGAACTTCTTGCACTGCTTCATGCAGTAAATGAGGATATTTCCGTGACGTTGGACATAGGACACGCATTCATCATTGTGGAACGTTACGGCATCCCACTTAGTGATTTTTTCGATGTTCTGAGTCCGTTCATAAAACACGTGCATCTACATGACAATGATGGCATCTCTGACTTGCACTTGCCGCCTGGCGAGGGTAAAATAGATGTGGGGAGAGTGATCATGGACATCTGGGATGCACAACCCGAAAACGTGGTTCTTGAGATACAAAGATTTGTCGACCCGGAAAATGTAAAAGAGAGCATAAAAGCGATGAGATGCGATCCCCGCCTTTTGGAGGTGTACAATCGGCATGAACATGAAAGTGAAATTATCAATCTTAGGTAGCAATTCCGTAGGAAAAGCAATAGGTAAGATATTCGAGAGATACCGGATTGATGTGATATTCTATGATAGGGACCGCACAGTCTTAAATGCACTCGCTGCGGAGGGCTATCGAGTTTCTTCTGATCTCGCGGAGGCGGTAAAACACAGTAATATCTCGTTTATTTGCGTGTCGCCTACGGTAAGAACTGGTGGATTCGACTCTTCGGATGTGGAAGAAGTTTATTCAAAGATAATAGGGATTTCTAAAGAAGAATACCACTTAATCGTGTTCAAGAGCGTGTTATCGCCAAAATTCTTGGAGCTATTGCTTGCCGAACATAGGGCTAACAACTCGAATTATGGTATTTGTATGAATTTCGAGATATTCGTCACAAACTCCTTATTTGCAGTGGCTGATAAGGGTATCTATTGCGTTTACACACCCCCCTTTTCCAAATGACTACAGTAGCTGATTTGTTTTTCATCCAGAATGAATTCTTAGTGGCATTTACGCCTCCTTCTGTATTTCACGAATAGCGAGCAAATCCTGCTTCGATTGCGGTCTAATCGTCCTTGTCGTTGGGTCAACGAACAGCACATTCCTCTTGACCAAAAATATCTTCGTCTCGTCCAACCGCTCATATCTCACTTCCGCCTCCGTCTCAAAGAGACTGAACACCTTTATTATGGCATCCTCGGAAATATCCACCCTTTTTAGTGCTATATCATCAAATATCGAAAGAATTTGACTCGTTCTCGTCTCAAGCATCTTCTCCACTTCTTCTTTTACTTCTTTACCGTGTATTTTCGCGTTTATTACCTTAACGAGATAAATCGGCTTACCTCCACAATATTCCCACACCTTTTCCTCTGCATCCTTGCTAAACCCATACTTCGCCAAAAAAGTCCGTGTCCCCTCATAATTGAAGTCATCAACCATTAGATAATCACATCTACCCTGAAGCATCGCTTCTCTGTAAACATCTTCAATAAACAAAGAATCGCTTGAAACAGCAAAAACGTGTGCTAAATGCGTCTCCTTCGTCAACCTGATGAAGAAATTGAAAAGCTTATATATCAACAACTCATTTATTCTCACGTCTCCTATCACTTGTAATTCGTCAATAATCAATATGGGCACATATTTTTGCGATATCTCGTCCATAAACGACTCTATGTACTTGAACACGTCTTTGCTCCGCTCTTTTCGCTCGAGCATCATCTCAAACAAATTTAAAGGTATGGGTATCCCGCTGATGTGTTTCAAATCCTTTAATATTGCTTTTGCATATTCTCTCGCATTTCCCTCTCTTCTCTCCTCATCAATTTCAAAAAGAACATCGAGGAACTCTTCGTAACCTCGTATAAACCTACCCCTCAAATTTATATAGAAAACTGCATAATCTTCTGGCAATCCTTTTGCCACATGGTTCATCAACTCGGTCTTACCGCTGTTTATCGGCCCGTAAATGAAAGTTATCAGAGATGGCTCGTGCTCAAGTATGCCCAGTATCTCATTTATTTCTTCATTCCTATCATGGAATTCTATTCTTCTCATTTACTATTCCTTTCATAATAGTTCCCTTACATAAATAGCTTAATCATATTTCCTTATTAACAACTGAGGAAATGTAACGTAACGGGCAAGATTACTCTGCTGCTTCCTATTTGCGAAATCTGTTTTTGCTACTATGGCACTGCTAAACAATCCCTCTGATTTTCGGTCACTTCAGTTGGCGGTCCGATGTTGTTACCTGGAGCACATTGTATAAACCCTCTTAACTGGAAAACAGATATTTCAACTGCTTTAGCCTCGGAAAACCTGGGTGCAAGGTTCTATGACGATGCGAGAGGTGAATTTCTACGTGAAGTGGATGTGTATTGCGGCGCACAAATCAACACAGAAACAGGAGCACTAACAACGACCTTACCAGTGGGTGAAGAACTTGATATTGGCCCATTTCCTGAAGGTGTATATCATCGCTATGATTACGCATTGTGGTACAGGAATTTGCAAACGAATGTGGGTGACAGAATTACTGCATTTTTAAATCAATAGACTTGTTGTGAAATACCCCTATAATTGGTGTAAATCAATTGCAAGTTCCGCAATGTTCCCGGCATAGTCTCCTATTCGGCTGATACTATCGGTTATAATACCTATCGGCAGCGCGTTTGTGGTCTCCATCTTCAATCGGTTGATTTCAGATATTTCCCCTCTTATCTTCGCAGTCTCTCGTAATACAGTACCTGCAAGCGCTACATCCGCTCTTCGGAGTGAAATGATGCTCTTTTCTACAATATCCAGCGAGTTCTTACCAACACAGGCGATCTTATCTGTTATATCCCGCGGTAAATCATCTTCAGAGTCAATAGAAGCGAACGTATTTGCAATCTTTACCGCATGGTCTCCGATTCTTTCTAGATTGTCTGCAGCGAGACGATAATGGAAAGCTTCAACGAGATTTAGCTGGTCTTCTTTCGAGACCCATCCCGCTTTTAATCTCATGATGAATTGCTTCGCGATCAGTAAGAAAACCCGATCCACCTCTTCTTCTCTTGAGACAATCTCACTCAGCATTTCCTTCCTCCCTCTTGCATTAACGACAGCTATCAGATCTTTAAGCATTCCATATACTAGTGCATACATCCGTTTAAGTCCCTTATCAATCGTAAATTCACCAGGATCCAGGATGTCGTAGATTACAATCTTGTCCTTTGTCTCTTCTACTATTTCACTACCAATGAGATTTTTGCAGATCCCCTGTATCTCTTTTCTTATTTCCTGTGGTATCGTGCGTGCATGAAGCGCTATGAATTGGTGCCCCATCACATATGCACCTATAATATCCCTTCTGAGCCCGTTCTTCTCACCATCGATTTCTAATGTTTTATGACTGATTAATGGTTTAGTCGTAGATGGCGTAAGCAGTAATGTCCCCTCATTCCGATATGAGAGAGATACCAGTGAGCCAGGCTGCAGTCCGACATCAACCGCCCATTTCTTCGGCAACGTAATCATATACGTTGATTTTCCTGTTATCTGAACTTTTCGCGCTTCTTCCATCTTTCGTTATCACTCCAACTTCCTCTTCTCTCCTGTAACCATATATATGATACGAGAAGCGATATTGCATGCGTGGTCACCAATTCGCTCTAAATGCAAGGCCACGAAGAGCAGATGACTGGCATTTGCTAAACCTCTCGGTTTTTCTATTAGAATCGTCATCAATTCCCGTCTGATCTGGTCAAATAGTGCATCTATCTCATCGTCTCGGTCCGAGAAATCTTCCAGCACGTCTATCTCGCCGGTCGAAAACGCTTCAAGGCAGTCAGAGAGCATGCATTGCGAAATCTCCGACATCCGCGGTATATCTATCAGTGGTTTCACATGTGGTTCATCTGCTATCTGCAATACAATCTCGGCAATGTCGCCTGCAAGGTCGCTTATCCGGTCAAAGTCCGTTATTATCTTCACACACGTACCTATTGTCCTGAGATCTACCGCCATCGGCTGTTGTAACACTATCAGCTTCATACATCTGTTCTCAATATCAAATTCCAAATCGTCTATAGTGGCGTTCTCTTTGAGTATCCGCACTGCTAAATCATTATCTCGCTGAACAAGAGCGGTTATAGCGTTTCTTGCTGACTCCTTTGCCAGCTCGCCCATCTTCTGCACATCTACCTTCAGCTTTTCCAAATCCGCTATATATTCTTTTCTTAGTGGCATTTTAGCCGAATCTCCCAGTAACATAATCCTCAGTCCTCTTATCCCGGGGTTTCTCGAATATTTGCGTGGTCTTACCACATTCTATCACCTCGCCGAGCAGGAAAAAAGCGGTGAAATCGGATACGCGGGCTGCCTGCTGCATGTTATGAGTAACGATAACAATTGTGTAATCCTTTTTCAATTCCCTTAGCAAATCTTCTACCCTCGAAGTTGATATAGGGTCCAAAGCCGAGCATGGCTCGTCAAAGAGGATGATTTCCGGATTCACAGCAAGCGCACGTGCAATACATAACCTCTGTTGCTGACCGCCGGAGAACTTCAATGCGCTTTCACCCAACCGATCGTGCACTTCGTCCCACAATGCCGCTTTCTTCAAACTCTCTTCTACTATAGTATCCAACTTCTTGTTCCGTGTCCCATGAATCCTCGGGCCGTAGGCGACATTATCATATATGCTCATAGGGAACGGATTTGGCTGCTGAAATACCATCCCTACTTTCTTCCTCAACTGAATCACATCCACACCCCCATTGTATATGTCTTTTCCATCTATAATAACTTTACCTTTCGTCATTACCTCATTGACTTCATTCATTCTGTTCAGAGCTCGGAGAAAGGTCGTCTTTCCGCAGCCCGAAGGACCTATCAACGCAGTTATTTTATTCGTTTCTATCTCTATATTCACCTCTTTTAACGCATGCGATGTCCCTTTCTCGTAATAGACATTCAAACCACTAACTTCTATGTTGCTCATTTTTTTTCCTTACCTCTTACTCATACGCCCGATGTATCGATTCCGAAGTAACAAAGCGAATATGCTTATCACCAAAAACATTGCGATAAGCACGAGAGAAGCGCCAAACGTGCGAGTATATGCTGCAGATGTATGACCTTGCGTTGCCATCATATAGATATAGACCGGTAATGAAGCAACAGGGTCAAATAAGGACTTAGGCAAAAAGGACTCCAGACCAGAACCGGCAGTTAAAAGAACAACTGCAGTTTCCCCTATCGCTTTTCCCATGCCTAGCAATATCCCCGTTATTATACCAGGATAGGCGTTTTTCAGAACCACGCTACGAATGGTTCGCCACTTTGACACTCCTAATGCAAGAGAAGCCTCACGATAAGTCGATGGGACCGTTTTTATCGCTTCTTCCGAGGCACGAACGGTCCATGGCAGAATCATAAATCCAAGTGCTAAACCGCCAGATAACAGGCAAATACCTAAATTAAGATAATAGACAAGAAATACAAGTCCGAACAACCCTATCACTATTGATGGTATCCCCGCTAAGCATTCCACACAAAATCGTACCGTTCTTGTTATTGCATTATCCGATGCATATTCCGCAAGATATATCGCAGATGCAACACCCATTGGAACAGCAAAAATCAGACATACTGCAACCAAGCATAATGTCCCGATAATCTGCGGGAATATCCCGCCATATTCAAACCGATAAGGCGATTCGAGCAAGAAATCAAGACTTAATACTCCTATCCCATTAACAAATACGTAACCAACCACTATTAACAATACTGCCACCGATACAAAAGCAGCCGCACACAAACCCACCTTTACTATCTCTTCCGTTACTTTCATTCCTCTACCTTCTCCCATCTCCCCTCTTTCATCTCCCCCCTCCCATCTCCCCTCTCTTCATCACGGCAGTGGTAATCGCATTGAGAATAGCAACGACAATAAACAATACCACGCCGAGGGCAAACAGTGCATGCTGATGCATTGAACCCCAAACAGCATAAGGGATTTCGATAACGATCGTGGATGTAAGCACACGGACAGGATCTAAAATAGAGGAAGGAATGAATGGTATCTCCGGATTACCGATGACCATTAAAACCGCCATTGTTTCTCCTATTGCGTTTCCCATACCCAAAACCATAGCGGCTAATATCCCGGAGCGGGCATTAGGTAATATTACTTTCTTTATCGTCTGTAACTGTGTAGCACCGAGAGCAAGCGAACTTTCTTTATATGCTTTTGGAACCGCACGAATAGAATCTTCAGATATGCTGATGACATGCGGTAAAGTCATGATTGCAAGGATTACCCAACCCGCCAATATGCACTCCCCGTATCCACCAAAAGAGTCTCTTATAAACGTCACAATCACAATCAGGCCAAAAAAGCCAAGCACGATCGAAGGAATCCCAACTAACATCTCCACACAAGGTTTGATAATGTTTCTCAGCCAGGTAGGAGCATATTCAGCCAAAAAAATCGCCGCTGGTATGCCTATGACAGCCGCTAATACCAATGCACCTATTCCCACAATGAAAGTGCATACTACTAGTGGAACAATACCATATTGATTATGGGGTGGACGCCAGATCATCCCAAAGAAGAAATCCCAGCCTAGTGCCAACGCCGGTATACCCTCCTTAAACATAAATCCAATGATAAAAAACACGATAAGGGTGGACGAGAGCGTGGCAATAAACAATAGCTTCTCTACTATCTTTTCCGCAGTTTTGGAATCAATCCTTTTGTACCTACAGGTGCGTACACGCTCTAAAAAATTCATTTCGCTGCACTAGCCCTCGTTTTCTCTAACACCAGCTCCTGTCCTCCTCTTGAATACATTCGGTATATCTTTATTGTCCCCTTTTCCTCTTCGTCTATTTCAATTACGTTGAACGATTGAGGTATATTCCATTTTACTCGGTTCGTGCATGCAGTTCCCGCATTCGCTATTATCATTCCATTCAAGTTCCATATCCACGGCACGTGTCTATGACCGCAAAGCACGAGGTCCACGCCACATCTAACAAGCAGCTCGAGCACGTCTCCTGCATCCATAGGTATTTGCTTTTCTCGTCCTGTCTTAGGGACCGAAATTAAGTGGTGGTGAAGAGCAACCACCTTAAAATCGTTGGTATTCAGGCTCTTCTCAATCCACCCATATCTCTCTCTGCCCACATGTCCATCATCTAAATCAGGCTGTGTAGAATCTATACCGACAATTGTTATCCCTCCCCCTTTCTCTATTATTGACCTGTGTCCGAAAATCTCCTCGAAACCGAGATAGCCAACGTTTCTCGCATCATGATTCCCAGGTATCACCACTTTCTTATCACATTCTATCTCATCGATATAGCTCTTTGCACGTTTAAACTCGGATTGATGACCGTTTTCTGTCAAGTCACCAGTAACAACCACGATTTCTGGCTCTATTTCGTTTATCGTCATTATTACTCGTTCCAATAATTCAGGCAGAAAATGCTGTTCCGCCACATGGATGTCCGAGATGTGCACAACTCTCATTTTTGCCTCTTCTCTATTTCTTCCTTAGCTGTGCCAGAGCAATCGCAAACAAACCGGCAATAGCGAATACCGCTTCAAAGCCCGGTGGCGTTGGTGTTGCAGTGGGAGCAGGCGTGGATGCTACTTCTGCGGGTGCCGTTGTAGGCGTCACTTTCGGTGTTGACTTTGGAGCTTGTGTCTCAACCATTTTTATGTAACCCATCTCTTTCACCATCTTCTGCCCCTCTTCGCTCAACGCGAAATCTATGAATGCTTTCTCAAGTTCGCTTGGTGCCCCTTTCGTTATGATATACAAACTCCGCGAAATTGGATAAGCACCAGAAAGCACGTTCTCTTCTGTCGCATCCACACCGTCGATTTTAACCGTTTTGAGTGCTTCGTCTACGTATCCAAGGGAGAGATAGCCAATGCTCTTATCATCCCTACTTATAGTTGCTCTTATATCACCATTCGATGGTTTAACCGATGCTTTTCCCGCTATCTCGCGATCAAAAGGCTTCATTACCGCATTCTCGAAGCAGTCCCTCGTTCCGGAGCCACCTTCTCGTGTTATTACACGAATCTCGCCATCAGTGCCGCCCAGATCCTTCCAGTTCGTTATCTCGCCACTGAATATCTTCGATGCCTCTTCCAGCGTCAGGTCGCTTACACCGCTATTCGGATGAACAACGATAGCCACGCTATCTTTTCCTACTACCACCGGCTTCAGGTCCGGATACATCCCCATCTCTTTCGATTTGACGTCCCTTGACGCCGCACCTATATCTATCGCACCTTCGCCTACCGCCTTTACGCCGTGACCGGAACCGCCACCCGAGACGGATATTCTTAGCTCTGGGTTCTCTACCATAAGAACTCGTGCACACTCTTGATTTATCGGAAGCACGGTTGTAGAGCCTGCAATTGTCAGCTCGCCGGAAAGCTCTGCTGCTTGCACGGGCATTGGAACCGCCGCTGTACAAACTGTCGCTATCATCGCTACTACTATAGCCGCCATCACAGCCGTCTTTATTTTTTCCATTTTTTCTTATTTCACCTCTGAAATAGGTATAACATCTACGAAATATATATAAAACTATCAGTACTGTATATAGATAACCTTTATATACTACGAAACCAAACTATATGGCTCAAACGGAATATGTTGTCGGTACAAGCATCCTGTAGTAGCATCAACGAAGAGCTACTTCCGCTCACAAACACAACTGAACCACCCAAAACGCCGTTCCGCCTACTAACGCCGCTATCGGAATGGTTATTATCCATGCTGTGACCATTTTTCCCACTTCTGACCATCTTATTCTGCGAAGGCTTTGAAAGAATGTCCCACCTATCACTGCGGAAGCTAATACGTGCGTGGTGCTTACTGGCATACCCGCTATACTCACACCTACTATTGCGAGACCAGCACCGGTTTCGGCAGAGAAGCCATGTTTCGGCTCTAACTTCGCCAATCGCCACCCCACCGTCTTTATCACACGCCAGCCCAGTAAAAAAGTGCCCAATGCCATCGTAGACCCGCACATTAACATCACCCACCAAGGCACGTAAAAATAGGTGATAAAGCCTCCAATCCACAAAGCTGCTGTTATTACGCCCATTGCATTTTGGGTATCGTTCATACCGTGGCTGAACGCCATAAATGAGGACGAAATAATCTGCAATTTCTTAAATACTCTTTCGGTCGCAGGAGTAGGAGTTTTTTTAAAGAAAATATGGAGCACCCAATTAGTGGCGATAAATATAACTGCTCCTGCTGCAAATCCTATGAACGGGCCGAGCGCAATAGCAAGAAATACCTTATTTGTTAGCACTTCCCATTGTATTATCCCCATCCCACCTGCAACTATTCCCGAACCAAGTAAACCACCTACCAACGAATGTGTCACACTTATTGGGATTCCAAGCGCGGTGCAGATGAATGTCCATATTATCGCACCAAGTAAACCACCGATAAGAACCATGAGTGCAATCTCCTGTTCCAGCGCTGGTAGTGAAACAATCCCTTTTCCTATAGTCGCCGCTACTGCGGTAATAGCAAAAGCGCCTGTGAGGTTAAATAGACTCGCTAACGCTAATGCCTTTAGCGGCGTCAGCGCTTTGGTCGCTATTACAGTCGCAATTGAATTCGCACTGTCATTTGCACCATTAAAAAAGTCATAGAGCAGTGCGAGAGCTATTATTATGATTACATAGCCAAAAACCGATAACATCTATTAAATACCGCCTTTTAACCTAAACGTTTCCATGATATTCGCCACATCTTCACACTGATCCATTGTATCTTCTAAGATCTCCACTATCTCTTTGAGCAGCAGTCGATCAAGGAGCTCATTAGGATCTTCTACGGGTGTAGTCATCAATACACGCAGCCTTTTACGGTTTACTTTGTCTGCTTCGTTTTCCAATTCATTTATCCTTATGCAACACGCTTCTAAAGTGCTCTCTTCACATTTTAGATCACGCAGGCAATGAACTGCCGTTCTTATCTCCTCTGAAGCCTCCTTGATAATGGGCGAGAACTCCGTCACCGACTCCGGAGCCTCTTGCTTCTGCGCAAATGACAACCTCACTACCGCTTTCTCTATACCGTCTATTACATTGTCGAGATTATGAGCGAAATAACGTATGTCGCCCTTCTCTTCCGTGACACGAGTGTGGTCGTAATACAGCCCCTGTATTATCTGATGAACAATCGAATCAGCATCCTCTTCCAGCATTCTAAGCTGCTCACTTATTTGCGGAAGCACAGAATATTTTGTTCCCAAATCGGCCAATAGATCCGCTGCTTCCACGGCCTTATCTGCAAGCTCCTCAAAGAGGTCAAAGAATTTGTTTTCTCGAGGTAAAAACACTGTCATTTTATGTAAGACAGAACTAAATATTATCGCAGTTATAAGGGAAAATCTCAGCACCTTTGTTTCTCCTTCTACCCGCCTCAGGGTAGCGGCAAAACCGCTTGGCATCTTACCCATTTTCATGTTCTTCCACCAATAGCATATAGAACTGCAAAGTAGTATTTAAATTTTTCTAAATTAACGGATATAGAAATGTTTATATATACATAGATACGCGGAAGAGATCTATGCGATATAATCCAATAATTTCCTGAATGCACGGCCTCTGTGCGATACGACATTCTTCTCTTTTGTACTCATCTCTGCAAATGTCTTGTTCACACTTTCCAATTCAAATATCGGGTCATAGCCAAAGCCGCCCTCACCCCTAGCCGCCTTTGCTATTTTGCCTTTGGAGGTGCCGACAAAGAGCACAGGTGCCTTTTCCGGAGATTCGCAGAATGCAACAACAGTTTTAAATGTGGCTCTTCGCTCTTCGCCATTCTTATCTACCATCAATTTCAGAATCCCAGCATTGCCGATTTTATCAAATACAAATGCGGAGAACGGGCCAGGGAAGCCGTTTAAAGCTGGTAAGGTCAAGCCCGAGTCTTCGATGAAGAACGGCTTTTCCTCTTTTAGCGGCTTATACCGCCGTATATAATTCACACTTTCTTCCGCTACCGTGTCTATCTCATCGAGCTGAAATTCGGGATAGTCATAATCGAGATGCACGATGGTTATGTCTTTTGATTCTGAGTTAGCCTGCGCTCGTATCTCTTTTACTTTGTGCTTGTTCGTGGTGATGAAAACAAGTTCCTTTTTCATTGCGCTTTAACAACTCCTCTAATAGGTAACATTACTGTATTGCAGTAAGATTTTAATATTATGTTAAGCTATAATATCATGAGAGAGTGGAAAGTATAAGATGGCTGGAAGGAGCGAGGGGCACTTTATAAAAGGTGAGGATATCTGGGATTATCGCTTTAGGTGTATAGTGAAGGATGAAAAAGGAGTCAAGAGATTAGACCACAAGAATCATTGTAGAATTGGGACCGCGCTTATAGCGACGGCATCGGTTGGCACTATTGTGTCGTTATTTAGCCTTTATTACGGTTTTTTATACCAAAATTGGGTAGTTGTCTGGTGTAGTCTATGTCTGTTAGCGATTATCTTCATAGATTTGTGGAAAGTATCATTGCATGAAAAACAAGAAGCATGAAAGAGGATTATATACCTAAGCTAATTGAGGTTTTGGGTGATATTATTAAACGTCGTCCAGCTAATTGGGCACTTAAGATCATCATGGCAATTGGTGTTTTTATAATTGGACCAATAACCGGGACAATCCCGCATTATACAAATTTTTCTTTTTTACTTGTTCTACTCACGTTTTTCATTGCAATATTTTTTAACATGATGGTCGAATCTTTAGGTGCCAAAAGCAATTATGGGTCAGCTTCTGAAGGGAGTGAAAAACGATAAAAATGCAAATAGAATTTGATGAAGAAGAAGAGAAGCTTTTTAAGGATATTATTACGCAGTATAGCATAAGCAAAGACATAATGATTTATGCTGAGGATGTAGGAGGTGAAAGTTTCAGTCCGGCAACAGAAGAACTCAGGCATGCTTTTGATCATCTTATGTGGGTATTCGCATTCAAATTAGGTTTTAAGCAGGCAGACGCTAAATATGCAATTGAAAACCTTATACCCGCTTATAGACATCTTTACAGAGCGGCTTATAACTTATTAGACTACCTTTCAATATATTTTAGGGATAAAGTTCAGGACGAAATGAAGAGCTTTTCTGGAGAGACATTGCAAGAGATATTTTCAAAATATTATAAAGAAATTAAACCTTACTTTGTGGTGAAAGCCCCTACAGAAATATCTAAATTGAGGAGTGAGAAAGATATAGGTAAGCGGAATGAAAACGATTTAAACAAATATATTGAAATTGTTGAAAGATTCAAGTCCTATTATGGAGATCTGCTGGATTTTAACCTATCTCGGAATTCACTGACACCATAATAAAATGAACAAAAAAGAAGTGGTCGGCTTGGGCGCCTTGAATTATGATGTTTTGTATGTCGTGGAGCGAATAGCAAGGGGCGGTGAAGAGGTGGGTATTCTAGATGTGAAGAAGGCACCAGGTGGCTCTGCGGCTAATACTATCTTTGCATTATCGCGATTGGGCATTGACACAAGTTTCGTGGGTCTTGTAGGCACAGACGAAGAAGGCGAACTGATTCTGGAAGAGTTCGTGAAAGAAGGTTTTGTGACTGCGATAAGAAAGGAAGCGGGTTATACGGGTGCTGCAATAGGGTTTGTTGATGCAGAAGGCGAAAGAGCACTTTATATCTATCCCGGTGTGAATGATCGGCTCGGCATGGAGCACATAGATATGGAATTGATAAACAATGCGCAATTCCTGCATACTAGCTCATTCGTAAACACGAAGCAATTGGAGCTGCAATGCGAGTTGGCACGTAGAATAGAATCGAAACTCAGTTTCAGCCCAGGGATGCTCTGTTTCAAATACGGGCTTGATGACTTGGCAGAGCTAATAGCACGCAGTGAAGTGCTTTTTATCAGTGCTAGTGAATTAAAATCGTTGATGTTGAGTGATGACTATGAAAAAGGTGCCACGAAACTTTTGAATTTCGGTGCTAAGAATGTATGTGTGACTCTGGGCGAAAGCGGCAGTTATGTCGCTAATAGCACCGGTGAATCGTATCTGATAGATGCGTATCCAACGGATGTGGTGGATACGACAGGTGCAGGTGATGCGTTCGCAGCAGGGTTTTTGTATGGGTTGCTACACGAAAAAGGGATATACGAAAGTGGTAAGATAGGTAATTTGGTGGCTTCTTTTTGCATTCGTGAATACGGCTGTCGGAAAGGCCTGCCTTACAACTTTTCTTTAGAAAAGAAAACTTGACTAAAGAAATAGGATTTTCTTTTAGTACCGGTTTTCTTTTGTAAAAAGAGAAAGTGTATAAACCCTCATAACTGTCCCCGAATACTTATCCACTTCACCGAGCGAATTCAATTCCCTTTCCAGCCACTCGAGGTCAACCGCCTTGAAATCGCTAGCTGCGTGAATTTTATCGAACCCTTCTGACGTAAATTCAGCTATAATACACTTCTCCTTTGCTACTCGATACGCCTCTTGAATGAACTTCCTTCTTTTGTCTAGTTCTATGTGATGCAAAACACCGTAACTGATTACCACGTCAAAACTCCTGTTGGGATAAGAGAGTGAAGTTGCATCGCATATCTCAAATGTGATTCGTTCTGATTCCTCTTCTGCCTCTCTCTCCGCATCCCGCAACGCATCCGCGGATATATCTATATTCGTTACAGTGCAATGGAAATCTCGGGCTGCAATAACCGCAAGCGGTCCTGCACCTATATCCAGCACGGTCTTATCTTCTACTTTCCAGCGCGTCAATATTGCAGCTCGTTCTATCTTGCCCTCTGCGTCTTCTTTCAATTTATCACTTTGCATTTTAGCCTCGCGATTTTAATATCTCTGCGGTATTCCAAATAAGTACTAGATTGTGCATCCTCATATTGCTTTTTCCCCAAATTTCATGCTTTTAACTCACAACCCTTTTGAAATCATCATCATTCCAGTAATTTATAAAAGCCTTGTCTCTTTTTGCTTTTTCTTTATATTTTGCATCTAAATCTATTGCTTCAGACAAAATTTTAAGAGCGTTTTCTTTATCGTCTTTTCGGGAATACGCACAAGCCTTGTTGTACCATGCAGTAGCATAATCATGCTTTAACTCTATTGCCTTATCATAGGCTTTTAGTGCTTCATCGTACTGATAGAGTTTGGCAAGCGCTAATCCTCTGTTGTTCCATGCAGCATCATAATCATGCTTTAACTCTATTGCCTTATTATAGGCTTTTAGTGCTTCTCCATATTCTTTGCTCCGATAAAAGTCACTGCCACGACTAAGGTAATCCTCAGGCTTCAATGGAACTCCAAAAGCCTCAAGGAATTCTATTTTCTTCCCATATTCATTTGATATCCTTTTTTGGTATTCTGAGAAGGGTTCTGAAAGGGGTGGGAAATCCCTGGCTGTCTCTCTTAATCCGTCTAGCTCTTCTTCAATCTCGGGTAACTTATCTTCACCGACAACTAGCACCTTTTCGTTGATTTCATCAATTTTGCTTTCAAATTCCTCTAATTTGTCGACAATTTTCTCTGCATCGTCTTCATATCCTTTTAATTGATCGGCACTTTTCTTAGCTTGCTCTGTATATTTTTCCAATTGACGACTTTTGAAATATCCCAAAATGCCTCCTATTGCAACTATTAGGGTTATTAATGCCACCAGCAGCCCCATCACGGTAGCAACTGTATTGAATAGGTCTATGGACCTATCAAAACTTCTCTGCGCTTGGTTTAGGATATCTTCTTGACTAAAATCACTCTTTGCTGGCGATGGATGGGAAACATTGACTGGGTAATTCTCCTGTCCCCAGGAAGTATGAGTCAAACAACCGATAACAACTACTATTAGTACTAGCCGTATTAAAAGTTCTCTTCTCTTACCCATAGTATTTACACAACTTATAATGGTGGCTTGATAAATAAAAATACATTATTTTTATTGTTTCAGTGGTGGCATATCCCACAAGCCCAATATAAACTCGCCGGAAATCTGCCTCAGTGACTTCGGATTTTCCGGATCGCAAATGAATCCGGTGACTGCCTCTGTCCATTCTCCCGCTTGTGCAAGCGCATAAAAGACCCTGTCCTTGATCTGATCACTTGCTGGAGAATATTTATCAATAAATGCTCCGATTATCCGCTTCTGATCTATGGTAGGTAGTTTCTTCAACGTATCCTCATAAAATCCGATATTCACATGAGCCAGAGACTCTAAGACCGGAATTCCGGTCGACAAGGCGATGTTCTCCCGTAATAACCGTATCTGCATCATCAACCCCTCACGATTGAGTTTATAGATCTCCTGGTATTTTATGATGACGTCACGAGTACCACCAAAGAAGAGGTCTATATCTCGGAATCGCAAGCTCTCTTCACTAAACAGCGCTGCATCTTCTGACCTCATTTTTATCTTCTCTTTTATCACCGGAATCTCATCACTATATATCGCATGTTCATAGTCTATCAAGTTACCATGAGCGTCTATATTCCCGGGATGAGTAAAGCAATGGTAAATCCCGAGCTCATGGGCTGTTCGCAATACCCTACCAAATCGTGCCAGGGCATTGGACAGCAGCACAATATGGTCAATCCCCTTCATTATGGCGAACTGACGTACTATTTGGAAGAGGTCAAGCCGAATAAAAGGGATATAATCCTCACCCCATCTTCTCAGAACACCGTAACGAATATTTTCACCGTCTTCTGCAGTCATAGGTCGCACATTTATCTTCGACCCTTCTCGTTTAAGTGACGCTAATCCAACATCGTGATATTCTGCTTTGACGTTACCTCCCTTTTCGGCAATATCGTTTAACGCTCTCGCCTCTCGTTCGCCGTGCTGTATCAAAAGCAATCCCCTGGGTTGACCACTTGCAGCCACTATCTCATCACTATATGGCAATGTAAGCCCCTTATATTCGTTGAGTTCGTTGTGCTCAACGATGAAATATGCCCGTTGGCTGTGGGATTCAAATGCCCGCTTCTGTAACAGCATTCTCCGGACATCCTCAGCGAGATAATCTATATGCGAATATGCCATTTTTGTCTTCGGCTCGAAATAAGCTATCCCTTGCGCTAAAGGTCTTACTCGCTGCCACTCAGTCATGCGATGTCCATACAACAATAAATCTTCTTTTTCCTGTGTCATTATTCATTCAGCGTATTCTGCTGCCTGCGGGCACTTCTACATCAGGATGCAGCAGAATCGGTTTTCCGTTTACGTCTACTGCTAAGATCATCCCTTGACTCTCAACACCCATGAGCTTTACAGGCTTCAAATTCGCTAAAATCGGTACGAGTTTACCAATCAAATTCTCAGGATTATATTCTTCTGCAATTCCGGCAACAAGCTGTCTCGTTTCATCCCCTACATCTACTTCGAGCTTGATTAGCTTCTTGCTACCCTCTACTCTCTCGGCATTCTCTATCTTTCCTATTCGCAGGTCGAGCTTTGCGAACTCGTTTATGTCTATTATCTCTTCCATTTTATCACCTCATATCGTTTAAAAAGCATTGGAGCCATTAAAGTTTTTCCGTTTTGACCGTCAATTTGTTCAGATGATACGCGGAATATATCGCGCCAAGCGGGTTATGAGCGAGAACGCGATCTTTTACAGCAAGTGTTGTTACCGGCGCCTCCGAGTATTTTGTAAACAAAGTGTCGTGTCCGATACACAATCCCAGAATGATGTTCAAGTCAGTCTTTTCATTGTTTAAAATCATTGCTTGCCCTATTGGATTGCATATCGCCTCTTCTTCTGCATCCTTGTGAAGACGGTCCAGCTCGAAGTAGGATTTATCAATCCCACATACCTTGCAACAGACCGAAGACACATCGAAGTATTGCAATAGAAGATCACATAATATTTCCGCCTCTTTTTGCATGCCTATGCAGAAGGCAACGCCTAATCTCTTGTAGCCCATCTCTTTCGCATATAAAATCAACTCCTCTATACGGTTTTTCTTCATGTAATACCGTGATTCTATACGTGTAGCGACTCTAAGCGAGTTGAGGGCATCGCCTTTGTATGCCTTTTTGACATCTTCTGCAATTTTAGTGCAGTCCTTGCCTTTATAGCACGTTTTCTCTTTGCAACTTGCGCAATTCATAATATATCTTATATATCCCTCATGATAATTTTGTTGCTACAACATCTGCAATTATAATTATAGTAGTAATAAATAGACTTGTTGCGAAACTTGTCAGTTGTTATTCGCATTCGCTTAATTCCGCCGATAGCATGCTCTAGCCATAGCGTTATGCCTTTTGGGAATATCTCCGGCGGAAATAGGCCTTTGAACATACCACAATCGTGCTTTTTACCTTCTTCTGGAGGGCTCAAATAACCAATCCATCTATTTATATCGATGATGAGTATATTTTTTTCTATTTCTGGACCAAAACCCTGCGCCAGTTGATTAAATTCTGATGCGGATAGCCCCACTGTGGCTCTTAGTGCCCTGTCGTCCATCAAAACTCTCTTTTACACTGATTTAATTTCTTCTGCGTTAATCTGCGTTAATCTGTGTCAATAATTTATTTTCTTGCTTTTTGACCACCAATTTGTTCAGAGGATACGCGGAATATATCTATCGCGCTAAGCGGGTTATGAGCGAGAACGCGATCTTTTACAGCAAATGTTGTTACCGGCGCCTCCAAGTATTTTGTAAACAAAATGTCTTAAACCTTTTTGCTTGCAAAAATATATAGTAGCAGAAGTGATGGGTTTAGCTTTTGACACAGATATTCTCAACACTTTCGCAAAGATAAGACGGTTTGATTATATCCCAATAATTATATCAAGAGGGGATTGAAAGTGAGAAAGAAGACGAGGACAGTTCGAAGCAGAAGAAAGCAAGATTCCGAGGGTGGTTTCGTTGCTAAAGTTATAAAAATTGTTACCATTGTCGGAGCGATTGCTGCAATTCTTGCTTTGGGGTATATGGCATACCAGGACTATGGTGAGAGGGAAAGCTTAAAGAGTCAAATAGATTCATCCCTTCGGAAAGCAGATTCTTTACAAAAAGCGGGTTCGTTTGAAGAAGCAATTAAAGAATACGGAGGCATTCTCAAGATAGTTTCATCCAAAAAATTCTCCGATGAATACGCAAGAACCCAGAATAACCTTGGGTGTGCATACACAATTTTGGCAGAGGTGAGAGATAAGGAAACAAATCTTGAAAAAGCTATCAAAGCCTACCAGGAAGCCCTGAAGATCCGTACTATTGAACGTTATCCACTAGACTATGCAATGACCCAAAATAACCTTGGACTCGCATACATGGGTTTGGCAAAGGTGAGAGATAAGGAAACAAATCTTGAGAAAGCTATCTATACCTTCCAGGAAGCCCTGAAGATCAGTACTATTGAAAGTTACCCAATAGACTATGCAAAGACCCAGAATAACCTTGGACTCGCATACGGAGATTTGGCAGAGGTGAGAGATAAGGAAACAAATCTTGAGAAAGCTATCAAAGCCTACCAAGAAGCCCTGAATACTCGCACTGTTGAACGTTATCCAATAGACTATGCAAAGACCCAGAATAACCTTGGACTCGCATACGGAGATTTGGCAGAGGTGAGGGATAAGGAAACAAATCTTGAAAAAGCTATCAAAGCCTACCAAGAAGCTTTAAAAATTCATACCGAGGAGAAATATCAGATACAGTATCAAATCGTTAAATCAAATTTAGAAGAAGCACAGAGTCAATTGCAATAATTAAGTTAATGCTTTAAATGTATTTTGAAGTAAAAAATGGAGGGGACACTCTTTTTGCTCATTATTTGTAGCTTTATGAGAAATGTAGCGCTTGCATCAAGCGCGGATGGGAAAGAATAAAAATGTTTATATGAGTGCAAATATTTATAAGTCTTCATTGCATCTTTTATAATAGCGAACATGAGCAAGAAAAGCGAAATCTTGAAGGGTTTTGGCTTAAATGTGGGGGATGTGACTTTATATCTAACGACTTACCTATCACCGATTAAATTCTATTTGAATAGAAGGAGGATATGGTAAAGATGCGAAAAATTTTAAAATACGGACTACTTTTCTTGGCTATATCGCTCGTTGGAATTTGGATATTTGTATATTTTCGCCATTTTTTGGTGCAATTACCGAGAATTAGCATTATTTTAAATGAGATTGCTGAACGACCATCACTGCTGGCAGCAATTGCAATCCTTGGAGTACTACTTGCAATTATTAAAATAATAATCCCGATAATTAAATGGATATATTCACATATAAAACGTGAAAAAATAAATTTGCCAACGATTGATTGGGTCCTAAAAAGAGATGAGATAAAAGACACTCCTTTTGATAAGTTTTTAAAAGAAAGAAAAGATCCTTACTGGATTGATTTCGAAAAGGGATATATCACAAAAAGAAGAGAAGTTGATGAGGTGGTAGCCAAACTGGAAAAGAACAGAGTACATTTGATTATTGGGTCTCCTTCATCGGGAAAAAGTCTTATCATCAAAAATATAGGTTACGAGCTACGGAAGAAAAAATACGAAGTCTTTGTCAAAGAATTAAAAACTGAGGAATTGGATATAAATGACATTATTGAAAAAATTTCAAAAATGAAGAAAAAGAAGACATTATTA
The DNA here is from genome assembly GCA_003336485.1 of Candidatus Methanophagales archaeon. Classification (GTDB taxonomy): domain Archaea; phylum Halobacteriota; class Syntropharchaeia; order Alkanophagales; family Methanospirareceae; genus Methanophaga. The sequence goes on along the minus strand of QENH01000201.1, from coordinate 63,961 downwards.
ATCATTGATGATATTCATCTAGGTCTTACTGAATACAATAAACTAAAATGTAATGAGTTGCTAGGGGGAATAGGCAAGCCAAAAATAAAGATTTTACTTTCTGGCCGTGATATAATCGAAGAAAAAATTGAACCACTCACTACAACTCCATTAGCATTCCTGATGCAAGATAAAAAGACTTGCACCAAAATCAATGCAATTGATGCAGTTGAAGATATTCTTATAAATTTTGAGAATAAAAGCAATATAAAAATTGAGGAAGAAAATAGAAGGGAGTTGCGAGAGCAATATGGACACGATTTATGGGTGCTATCTTTAGCTTTGAGTCTCTATGACCCAGAATGTAGCATTCCTACTGAAAAAGAACTTATTAAAAAGATTAAAGAACTTCTTACGGTGGACGATTATAAGTGGATACACGCAGATGATATAATTTTACCAATATCTGCATTCTATTGTTACGAAGCCCCGGTTGCGATGAGGACACTCACCAAAACTCTTGGACTAAAGGAAGAAAACATTAGAGAATTGATACATTTTGGAGAAATCCGAGAAAAGAATTGGAAGCTCTCGCTGCATCATTCTTCACGAGCGAAACTCTATCTTGAGACGTTTAAAGAGTATAAAGAACTGGGTGAAAACGTTAAAGAGACTATTCAGAAAAAGTTCGGTGATTGGTACATTGGACTTTTTCATCTCTATTTTCGATCAAAGCCGAAAGTCTGTGTTGGTTTGTTGTCTCGATTGGCAAATGAGTATAAAGAAAGTATTACCAAGGAAGATATCGTTAGCGAACTATTGAAAGATGATGATACAAAAAAAGCTATTTTTGAAAATATTGTTGAATCGATGGAGGTTAAAAATGTAAAGAGACTGAAAGATACCCGTAGCTATGTTTCAAATAGAACATTCTCAAAAGAATTCTTAGAATATTTTAGTGAGGAAGACCTTCTTGAGTTTTTGAATAATTCAAAAATAAATCAACTTGGTTCTTTTCTATCGAAAGGCTATTATTCAATAAATGTTCAAAATGTATATCAAAGATTCTCTAGAGAATCTTTTCTACTTAGAAAAATGAATGATGCTACTTTAGGTGAAATTGGAGTATTTATTTATGGAATTAGGCAAGTAAAATTCAAAAAAAATGTATTAAAGGGAGCTGAGTTAGCATTAGATGCTATTGAGAAATTAAAAGAAGTTGATAATCTGCCTCAAAAATTAGGGGAGGCAACATTAAAAAATATATCCCTTCTGATACAGAACATAAATGAAGTTGGTGGCGATCCAAAATTTATAATAGACAAACTCAGTCCACCATTTGATTTAATTAAAAAAATGGAGGAGAGCACACTGGATTATATAGGCCTTCTTATTGTAGGTCTCAAGAGAAATGATGCGGAACATTTAATCGAAGGATTTGACTTAGCAGGTAAGGTAGAGGAATCCCCTCTAATCAAATTAAATTATTTTGTATGGAACATTTCAGCGGATCAATCATTATCTGTTAAATACAATAAGATAATTGAGGATCATGATTTGGTGGAAAAGATAGAAATGTCTGATTTAAATACCATCAATCGTTTTCTTTGGAATTTATTTCAAACAAGTTCGAGTGTTCCAAAAACTTTCACAGATACTAAGGTGAGAAATGTAATAGTAAATTGTTTAAATGATAAGCGTCTATTTAGTGTAGATACCACTTCGGGTTGGTTTAATCTGTTCAAATTGAAGAAGAAATTTAAATCCGAGGGTATTAAAAAAAAGAAAAGTACTTATCTTGTCAGGAAGGAGGATGGAAAGCTAAACATTTACATTGAGGAAAATATTGGAGAAAAGTTATGCCTTATCGGAATTTATGAATATGCTAATTGTTCTCTTTTAGACGCGAATGGTGAAAAAATTTCTGGAATTAAAATTTCAATACCTGAAATAGAAGAGTGGTTTAAAAAAAATATTAACCCTCATAAACCAGAACCCTTTAAAGTTGCCTTGGCTTTAAAAGGTTTTAAAGCAATCGATGAAGAAAATACAATCTCATTCATTAATTCTCATTTGAATTTTAAAGAGGTCATTGATTGCCTTAAAAAATCTGAAATAAAGAATAGCAAATCTAAGCAGCTTATCGAGAATATGCTTAGTTGGTTAAATGGCTTAGAAATGGAAAAATAAACCATAATGCACACACCAACGGATATGTTGCAATTTATCACAGGCATGGCGAGGATTGAGATTTTAAAAAACGAATCCTAAAACTCAAAATGCACAACCAAAACCAAAACACTAAAGCCGCAAAAATAGCTGTTGTCCTAACCGACCCGGACGACTGGACTGCGAACGCCTTCTTGACGAGCATTCGCAAAAGAGGCGCGAACGCCTTACCAATTAACCTCTCTACATTAAGCGTTTCCGTCTCAACTTCCGATTTTTCTATCTTCAGTACAGATTTAAACGATTTATTGGAACTCGATGCTATCATTGTCAGAGACGTTGGCATCAGCTCCTCTCTGGAACAGATTTCTTTTAAGTTCGACCTGCTCCGGCTGTTTGAAACAGCGAATATACCGGTTATGAACTCGCCCAACGCAATCCAGAATGCAGCAAACAAGTTCTTCTCCTTTTACCTTTTCAAACAGGCACACCTGCCCATTCCACGCACGGTAGTCACTTCTGATTTAGGGGTTGCTATGAAAGCAATCGAAGAATTCGAAATTGTAGTCGCAAAACCTATCTTCGGCAGTCAGGGCAAAGGGATCTTCAAACTGGAAGCTTCTCAGCCTGACCTGAAGCAGAAACTCGCAACGCTACTGAAAGAACGGGGTGTGCTTTATTTGCAGCAGTTTGTGCCTAATCATGGACGCGACATAAGAGTATTTGTAGTTGGCGAAGAGGCATTAGGTGCCATCTACCGGATTTCGCAGGCTGGGTCGTTTATTAGTAACTTGAGTCAGGGCGGTACACCACTTATGTGTGACCTAACAGAGGAGATGCGAGCACTGGCAGTAAATGCGACAAAGACAGTAGGTGCGGATTTCGCGGGCGTTGACTTGATAGAAGGCGACGAAGGATTGTTTGTGCTTGAGGTCAATGCAACACCATCAGGAAAAGGTATAAAAGTCACGTGCGGGATTGACGTTACGGAAAGGATAATTGGGCGCATGTTTGAGCGGGGGTTGAGAGTTTGAGAGTTAGAGAGTTTGTGAGTTTTGAGATAAGCATACATACCGCAAGCGATTGGACAAATATCTAAAAAATATAAATTGAGAAAAAATAAAAACTTATAGTACAGAATATTAATTAAATGAGGTGAAGAAATGGGCGAAGTGGTTGTGGATATAGATGAGAGGATATGGAAGAGTTTTGAGGGGGAGATATTAAAGAAGTATGGTACGACCAAAAGGCTAAACAAGGAAATAGAACTTCTTATAGCTTCTTATTTGGCTAATGATGCTGTGATAGAGTGTTTGGAATATCTTTTGGAAACCTATGGCGTTATTTCATTAGAAGATGTAAAAAAAGAGAGACCGGAATCAAAAAGTTCTGCAGGCAAAGTTCTTAGAGAAATGAGGGATAATCGTGTTGGTCTATCTTGATAGCAGTGCAATAGTTAAGCGGTATATAAAGGAAGCAGGGACAGAGATAATGGATTTAGTGTTTGAAGATGCAGAAACGGGTCGTATAAAACTATTCTTTTCTATCTGGAACGTAGGAGAGGTTTTGGGTATATTTGATAGGTATAAACGAAGGAAATTGATGAGCGAGGGTGAGTTAAAAGGGGCAGTAGGTAAATACACAAATGAATTTACGAAACTTGCCACGCTTCGATATTTGGATGTAGTGCCTCTGTATACAAACATTATAGCGGATGCAATAAAATTAATCTTGGAATACCATGTGTATGAAGCGGATGCTATTCAAATGGTTTCAAGTAAAGACCGCAATTGTGTGCTATTTCTGACTGCGGACAGGAAACTGGCAAAAGTTGCCAGAAGCATTGGAATAAATGCGTTTGATGTGGAGAAAGAGGGAGAACAAATCAAGAATTTTATAGAATCACGCAATTAAATCTATGGGACCAAAATGATGTTGGATTTTTAGGTTGCTAAAATCTACCACCGTGTCTCATTCTACTTTATGTTATAAAGAAAGCTTTACCAAAGAAATAATATACCTTATCTACAACGATGATTATTGCTGCTATCACTAATGACGCCGTATTGCATCCACTATTAGTGAATCCCCCTCAAATAACCTCAAACGTTCCGTTCACTGTAGTTGGTATTATCTCTCCCAGATCGAGGTTATGCACCAAAACCTCATCCAACGTTAGATAGCTCGTTGTGCCGGCATCGCCTATCACCTCCAAGGCGACACTTGCAACTGCACCATCGCCATTTATTCCTGACGAGTCCGCCAGAGCGATTATAACTTCTCCTTCTCGCGCGGTATTCGCTTCGATTAGCGCGTTTTTACCAAGTGCGCCGGCGTTGACATCCACTGCACTTAAGACATCGGCATCATAATTCAAAACGATGTCCCTACTTCCGATTTCTGTGGTGCCTTCAAGGTTGATCGGCACTTCTACTGTACTTCCGTTTGCTCCTGTTGTGTTGCTCATGCGGACGGTCAAACTTCCACTTTCCTCCGTGCTTATAAATATAACTCTAAACACACCATCATTGGTAGGAATCGTCAGAACTTCGTAATCTTCAGCTCGGTTCGCTGCAAGTGCAACAATCTGAAGAGGTGAGGTTGAATCTGCAGCACCAATCACATTGAATGTGACGTAAGCAATAGAGCCATTGCCACTAAATTCTTCCGCATCTGCCAGGCTTATCATTATCGTTCCAGCCATTATATTGTACTCAAATAGTGAATCAGTTGTCAAATCGCCTTTTGTAACTTCTGTTGCTTCTAAAACATTCGAAGGTTAAGCCTGGTAACATCCGTAGTGCTGGGAATCGTATCAAAGAACTCATTTAAAACTTTTTCTGGATCGAAAGACTGAACTTTGCTGAGAGAACCGTTCTCTGATATGGTAACCATCTCTCGCCAATGTTACCTCTTCTCCTTTCACCTTTTTTATATCGGGTGAGCCTTCGAGAGGCTGTCCCGTAATTGCGTTTGGCACTAAAAATTTTACTTTTTTGGATTTAAAGCCCTATTTGCCTTTCTTTTTCTTGCAATTTTGGATTGTTGGACCGCCTCTCGATGTTGTAAACTTTTACGTTATCACCACTTGCGTCTATTCTCACCGTTGAGCGAATTCGAACCTTTATCTGTCCAATTTTCGTGTGCTAAATAATCATGATGCGGCCGGAATATGTACAAACTAAAAAAAATCCCTGCCATCTATCCAAGAACGACCCCCTTCATCAAGTTTAAGTCCAGACCCCACAACAAGGTGGGCAGTCTGGAAAGACCTCTTCCTATTCTCTTGAAACCGATATTTCCACGGAGTCCGAGTCATATGCACGAGGACCACTTATGACAGTTACCCTTATTGTAAAGGTTCCGGAATCGTCAAATTTAACTTCATACCTCCTGATACCGTCTTCATCAATCACGTCAATGATACAATCCGTTACATCGTATGGTGTGTCATCTACACCCGCTTGGAATTTTACATGTGAACTTAAAGGTGAAGCGCAAACCCTTATTTGATCGTCTGGTATACCCATTACAGTGAGTTTTACTGTCTGAAGCACAATACAACTGGTCGTGCAAGCGGTAATTGCAATTTTTCCTTTTTTTATTTCTTCAGGTTCATCATTACAATTATTATTATACCAGTAACCGCCAGCATCTTCACAATCATTTTCATTATCGCACAAACTTAGATGCTCGGAATCGCATTTTTCCTTTTTCTCGTTCTTGCAACGATACACTAATAAGGCCTTTACCCTGTTCTTCTCCTTTGTCTCCCATTCAGCGAGTTCTTTTTCCAATTCTTTAATCTGGGCTTCCAATTCCCTGACTTTATCTTTCCTTTCTAAGTTCACTTCATAACTCTTCGCTATTATCTTACCAATTCCCTTCATCTCGAGATGCTCTTCCCTTAGAATGTTAAAGTCGTCGTCAGTCAACTTCCAGTCTTTGGCCTTGTGGGGTACTGGTACTGCGTCAATCACCTGCTTAACCAATTCAGTGCCAACTTTCGTTGGATCTCCAAGACTTTCCAACGCTTCATGAGCTACATTCTTACTTACAGCATCAACCGATTTGGTTATGCTTTGTGTATTCTTAGCAAGCGCGGATGAATCCGGCGGAGCCATAGAGTTGTAAGTATCTGTGATTTTGAGCACTGATCCTGCCGCCGAAACAGAACTCGGAGTGGTGAACAGATTAACATAGGACTTGCCAACGGATTTACCCGCCCCGTATGCCTCATACACCGTCTGAACTGTAAGGAATGACAATCTAGCGAAACTCTTCAATAAATTTTTCCTGTGCCCATCCTTAAGTGCTTCTTCATATTCTTTCAATTCAAGACGTATATGGCGATCAATTTCCATATCTCTTTTCAGGAAAAATATCTGAACTTCGGCATCAACTATTTTTGATTGTGCGGCGTAGTATTGTTGCGTTTCCCAGCTTCTCGCCGTGAGTGGATATTCTTCAAAGGTGTACGGCGGCGTGTTCTCTAAGTTAGAGTATTTTTTCCAGTCCCTATCAAAAACATCCTGAATTATATTGCAGTCGTCATCTATAACATCTTCCAGCGAGCTAACAGGAGGTACAAATAAAGCAAAAATAATCAGAAATGAAATTAAAATTAAAATTAATCTCCTTCCTAGTTGGTGGTTTATTCTTCCCATATAATTCAAATCATTCATTTTTGAATTACAAGATTGCTTCTTTGTAACATAAAGCCAAAAACACATTACAAGGAAAAATATTATACTGCTGAGAATTATAAATAAAATAGAATTCCTTGTATCATCTGACCTTATTTTTTCCACCTTGATAATTTCTTCATCTCTATTGAAATGAAGGATTTGATCAAATTCGCCGTCACCGTCTGTATCCCGGATTGCACGAGTTAAGTATCCCTCATCGTCATAGTGAAATATCAAATCCACTTTTCCATCTTTATCTGTGTCATCAGATGACATGACCAAATTATTTTCCCCTTTATAATATAATGTCGCCTCATTGGCTCCATCTCCATCGTCGTCATATTTAAACGTTTCATCATAGGATACTGTGTACTTTTCTTGAACTTCTTCCCAGGATATATATGTGACCTTTATGTCGCCGTACCCGCTCTCTTCCTCTTCTGGAGCTTCACCGCCCACATAAATGGATTTAACTTCACTTTCCGTAAGGTCATAATTGTAGATCATGACCTCGTCAACCGTGCCCGAAAAATAATCACCGAAGGATGGATTCTTCCCAATATTAATATAATCCCAGCCAGATCCGAGCTTGCCTTTTTCTTCGCTTATCAAGGCACCATTTACATATAGTTTTACTGTCTCCGCGCTCTGGTCGTAAACTGCTGCTAAAAAAAACCATTCCCCTATTGTGACAGGAGAGTATCCTACAACCCCTGAACCACTAAAGGCGGACCAGCCTTTACCTCCTCCACGTGTATCTATATCTATGGTGCGATCAAATCCCCCATCGTCATGGGAAACAATGGTACCTGAATCATTATCGGCTCGAACCCAGGCGGTTATGGTCATCTGCGGCATCACCGTTGGATTTATATCCACCGGCACAGAAACATAATTGCCCTTTCCATCAAAACTCAATGCATGACCACTGATCCCTGAGACAAAAGTAGCACCATGAATAGTTCCATCATTTCCACTTCCGGAACTATCATAAGCTATATTCCCGCTGCCTTCGTTGAAATTCCAGTATCCAACAAGACCTCCTTCTGTGGGTGTAGTTGGCGTGGGTGCTGGACCTGTTGCACCGCTGCTGTATACAACTACATTATCCCAGTATTGGTCTGGTTGGTAGTAAAGATAGAGACCTATCTTTCCCTTGGGGAACTCTGCGTTTTCCAATGTAGTTTTCAGTACATCATTTACGTAAGCTTTAAACTCGCTGCCTGCTACTTTGACTTTCACCTGTAGCTCTTCTCCAGGCTCATGACCTAAGGTCACTTGCCCCTTATAATCGGCCCACATACCGCCCTTTCTAACATACCAGTATATGTCGTTGTAGCTTGGGCGAACAATCAAAGCGATACAGTTGTCTTGATCCTGTGCCCGCACGAGCAAGCCACCATCCTGCGCATTGAAGAAGTCCGCCTCTATGACGTAATCTTGCCAGTTCGTGTCGCCGGCCATAGAAAACCTATAGGTATCTGTCGTAGCGGTATATTTGCCAGTGTACGGGTATAAAAGATGTACTTCCCAATTTCCAACTTCATTGCCAAACCCCGGAGCATAGCCATCATCGAAATTCTCATCAAAAAGAATTGTTGCCTCTTCGGAAGTTTGCAGTGTCCCCCCTTGCACCGTAACAATATTACTTCGGGCAATATCGGTATAGCCATCGTCTTCAAAGAGCCGAAAGTCATAATCGCCTGGCTCATCGGGCGCAGTGAAGCTTAGCGTACCGCTTTTTTCTCCTTCTAAGTAAAACCCTGCACCTTCATATTCCCCTTCATTCGGGTCACCAACCTTATACATGGCAATCCAGTCCAATTCAAAGCCAGGCACACCAGAAAACGTCACTCTGATTTCATCGCCCGGGTTAACAATACTTGGATAAGCGGAAATATCAGCTGAAGAATCATTTAACCCGCAAACCGGAACCACACACATAACCAAAAAAGTTATGACCAATATCTCTAAAAATGTGAATTTCTTATTTGACTTCATAGCGTCCACTCCCTAAAAGTTTAGTTTCAAAGAACTTATATGTATTATTCTCACTCAGAGTTTAAAAGCTTTTCTGTTTCTTTTTTAAATAAATGCTTGTAATGCTTATTATTAAAGAGCGACCATGAAAGTTGTATTTTCTATAGGCGGCATATATTTCGCAGATGCAGCACGCATAAATGCACTTGCTGCAGTCTTAGATGAGCTTGCAAAATCATGCACCATATATGTAGTCACTGGCGGCGGCGTGATAGCACGTGACAGTATAACGATAGCACGCGATTTAGGTGCGAACGAAGCCTGTTGCGATTATATCGGCATAGCGGTAACGCGAATAAATGCGAAATTGCTCATAACTGCGTTAAAAGACGCCTATCCGGAACCGTTTCACGATTATAAAGACGCTGCTGCGGTGCAAGAAGACAAGAAGATAGCAGTAATGGGCGGTGTGAGCCCAGGACACACAACAGATGCAGTAGCTGCGATTCTCGCTGAATACGTGGGTGCAGACCGTCTCATAGTTGTAACCTCAGTAGACGGCGTATACGATGCTGACCCGCATATTTATCAGGACGCGAAGAAATACGACCGACTCACGGCAAAGGAACTCGTAGCGCTGACAATGAAAGAGGTGTTAAAAGCAGGGTCGCGAATTGTTATAGATCCCGTTGCCGCGAAGATAATAGAACGGAGCGGAATAGAGACTATCGTTATTGATGGCCGCACTCCACGTAATATTACCGGTGCCGTTCACGGTGATCATCATGGCACTGTAATCACGTGAATAGCTACAGACTTCCCGTTATTCGGATGTCGCGAACCCGACATGTCGCATAGGATTAAGCACTTTAATACCAAGCGCAGCAGCTTTCTCTTCTATCACTTCCCGTTTCCGTCGCCCTACTGTTGCTGCAATCCGAACAGCTACTTCATCTATTGGATCCGCCTTAGCGAGGTCATTTGGATTGAATATAAGCACTTCGTGCATTCCTGACGGATGCAACCCACGATCTTCCTTCTTCCTTCTATACCCTACTTGCACCCATGCCGGTTTTCCTCCTCTATGCTCTCGCACCTTGTTATCATGGCCACGAGGCCTTCTCCAACTCTTGCTCAGCTTCTTCTTCTTCCACCAGCCATATCGTGCAAATTTTACCCTTCTTCTCTTTTTCATTTCTACAGTTTCACCAACTTTACATCTATTACATTCTCTACCTTCATTATATCTTCTATAATATCGCCAGCAACCGGATTGTCAACATTAAGCACCATGACCGCTTCATCCTCTATCTTCTCTCGTCCCACACGCATCCCGGTTATATTTATGCTGTGGTCACCAAGAATCGTGCAAACCGGCCCTATCACCCGCGGTTTATCTATAAATGCGCATATGAGCATGTGGCCCAACGGAGACGCATCCATCCAAAACCCATCTATCCGCACTATTCTCGGATCGTCTTTGCCGAATAGCGTACCAGAAACGGTCGTTTCAAACTCGCCCTCTGTACGCAAGGTAATGCTAATCAAGGAAGCGAAATTTTCAACGCCCTCCGTCTTACTCTCAGTAACTTTAAGCCCGAATTTCTTCGCTATTGTCTCGGCATTCACATAGTTCACTCCATCTGTGAACCAAGCAAGAAAGTTCTTCAATAGCGCTACGGTTATCATTCTCGTGTTTTTACCTATGCCTGCTTCTACCGCGCCTAATTCACCTTCATAAGAAACGTTAAACTGCTCAATTCGACGCGATTTCGGGATAAGTTGTGCGCATAGCAATCCCAGTTTCTCGGCTAACACTAAATACGGTTTTACTGTATACATTAACTCCTCTTCGAGATATAACATATTAAGCGCATTTTTTACCGGCTTGTTCCTTAACGCACCTATCACCTCATCGGCAATGACAACAGCAGCAGCTCTCTGCGCTTCGGTTGTTGAAGCACCTAAATGGGGCGTAACGATCACTTGTTCCAGCGCCAGCAAATCGCCATTGTTTGGTGGTTCTTGCTCGAAGACGTCAAGGGCCGCGCCTGCCACTTTGCCGCCCTTTATCGCTTCTTTTAGCGCATCCTCATCTAATATGCCGCCACGAGCGCAATTTATTACACGAACGCCATCCTTCATCAACTCGAACTCGCCCTTACCGATCATATGGCGTGTGTCCTTTGTGAGTGGCGTATGCAGAGTAATAAAATCAGCGGTAGCTAGTACCTCCTTAAAGCCCAAAAGCGTAATTCCCAGTTCTTTCGCTTTATCCTGTGATATAAACGGGTCGTATGCAACAACTCGCATTCCAAACCCTTTTGCACGCTTCGCTACTTCGCTCCCTACTCTTCCCAGACCGATTGTGCCCAATACCTTGCCGTTCACTTCCACACCCTTGTGCTTCTTTCTTTCCCATTTGCCTGATTTCAATGATACGTTTGCAGCCGGTATTTGCCTCGAAATGCTGAGTAGCATCGCAAAGGTATGCTCCGCAGCAGAGATGGTATTTGCCTCGGGCGAATTAACAACCATAATCCCCTTTTCCGTCGCGCTTTCCACATCTATGTTGTCCACACCGACACCTGCCCTACCTATCACCTTTAAACGTTTGCCGGCATCGATTATCTCCTTCGTCACTGTTGTGCCGCTTCTTATCACCAGTGCATCATAGTCTGCAATGCGTGCCGCTAAATCGTCCTTGCTTAAGTCCAGTTCGACGTCAACGTCCCCAAACTCTCGCAGCTTCTTTATCCCCTCTTCTGAGATATTGTCGGTTACAAGCACTTTACTTGTTGTTCCTTTTTCCATGTTCTCACTCATCTAGGATTACCTACTCCCACTCTAAACGTAATGATATGAATAGATGATAGATATAAGTAAATATAAATAAATAAAATCATAAATTAGTTAGTAGTTAGTTAGTCGGTGAGGGAAAATGACACTTACAACAATAAAGGAAATAAGAGGGCGGGAGATTTTAGATTCTCGTGGCAATCCCACGGTGGAAGTAGAAGTGCAGATAGAGGGCGGGTTTGGTAGAGCGAGCGTACCTTCTGGGGCATCTACAGGGACTAAAGAGGCATGCGAGAAGCGGGATGACGATAAAAAAAGGTATAGTGGCAAAGGTGTTCTCAAAGCGGTTGAGGCTGTTAATACGATAATAAAGAAAGAAATAACCGGTATGGACGCGCGCAATCAGCGTGAAATAGATGCGCGGTTAATAGCGCTGGATGGCACGGAAAACAAATCGGAACTTGGTGCAAATGCTATTCTCGGGACCTCGATGGCGGTTTGCAAGGCGGCTGCGAATTCGTTAAAGAAACCGCTATACGAATATATCTGCGAGGATGTCGCAGAAATGGAGCTACACTATGAGCTGCCAGTACCGATGATGAACGTGATAAACGGAGGTCAGCATGCCGGAAATGAATTGAGCATACAGGAGTTTCTTATTTTGCCTATTGGCTTTGACCGGTTCAGCGATAATTTGAGGGCTGGTGTTGAGACGTATCACGCATTGAAAGGTATGTTAGCGAAGAAATACGGTAAAATCGCCACGAATGTGGGCGATGAAGGCGGGTATGCACCGCCAATGCAAGAGACTGCTCAGGCATTGGATGCGATTACAGAAGCGCTAAACGAAGCAGGCTATTCTGAGACTGAAATACGGTTGGGCATGGATGCAGCAGCTTCTTCTTTCTTCGACCTTGCGAATCGGAAATACATGATCGATGGTAAGGCAGTAGAAGGTTCGGAGATGATTGATTACTACCAAGCTCTTGTGGATACGTATCCGATACTTTTGATCGAAGACCCGTTTGAAGAGGATTCATTTGACTTGTTTGCAGACATTACCGCAAAGATGCCGCAGAAGATAATTGTGGGCGATGACCTCTTCGTGACGAATATCAAGCGATTGGCGGCTGGGATAAAGAAGAAAGCGGCAAATGCCGTTCTGCTTAAGTTGAACCAGATAGGTAGTATTTCGGAAACTTTAGATACTGTTAAGTTAGCGAACGAAAACGGCTACAAGAAAGTAGTCAGCCACAGGTCTGGTGAAACGGAGGATACGATAATTGCGGATTTCTCTGTTGCGATAAACGCAGAGATAATAAAGACTGGCGCTCCTGCACGAAGCGAACGCACATGCAAGTACAATCAATTGGTGCGGATCGAGGATGAAATGGGTGCGAAGGCGAGGAGTAGGAAGATTATTTGATGATTTATTGATTCGAGTATACAAACAAGTGGTGAGGACCAGAAGACGCGAAAATCTTTTCATAGTCGATACGGATATTTATTTTCTAACTCTTATTATGGTTCTATATGTTTCAAAGGCGTGTTAGATCTACTTACAACTATTTATAAAACCTCTGCTATGGATAGCACATACAAAAAAAAATGTTGAGGGCGAGGGGGTGAAAAGCGGAAGATGGCCAATTCCGATATAGAATATACGGAATGCCGATTGCAAATAGGCGATGTATGTTGCTCGTTAAGGTTTAAAGACCCTGACTATTGCGCATCGGTACGTGCGTATTATAAGGGCTTCCTATCTGAAAATGCGCCTGACCTCACCATAGATGTAAACATCGTTATGCATAAAGAAGAGATTAACCTACCTAATTCTCTCCTTATGTCCAAGACCGTTGACGGGAATAATTTCGATTTCCATTCTGGCTTGATAACCGGGACTCTGGATCCGGGAAAAAAGCAATGCCGAATAAATGCAAAAAATGCACTTTTCTCTGAACGGAGCGTACGTATTTTTGAGCAGTTTCTGTTTCAGGTATATTATACACTATTGAAAGAAAAAAATGATAGCAGAAATAACTTCTTGATACATGGCTGCGCAGTTTCAAGAGAAGGAATTGGCTACCTATTCTCCGGACCTTCGGAAAGCGGAAAGTCAACGATAGCTAAATTATCCTCTGATTTGGATTACACGATTTTGAATGACGAATCGGTGATTGTCAACAAAGTAAATGGGCATTATACGGTTGGTAGCACTCCGATTCGTGGTGACTTTTTAGATATTAGCAATGGATCTGTGCCGTTGCATGCAATATTTTTAATCCGACATGGGGAGGCGAATATCATAAAAAAAATCAGTGAAAGAGATTTTGTAGCAAGATTCGTGAGAGAAGTTGTGTATTCAGATACTTTGCTTTCGACGAATAGGAAAGAAACGTTTCGGGAGATGATGGGATTCTGTGTCGATGTAGCAAGCGAGGTGCCATTTTACGAACTGCTGTTTTTGCCGGATAAAAGTTTCTGGGATTCTATTGATAACCTGGAAATGGGGGTGTGAATATGTTTCCGTTAGATAGCTACCTACGTAGGTCGGATGAATTAGTATGGCGAGAGATAGGCGATGGAGTCGTTATTCTAACTGCAGATGGGCGTGCGATTCACACGCTTAACAAGGTAGGAAGTGCTATCTGGGAATTAGCCGATGGTACAAGAAGGATAAAAGAAATAATATCGCTGACTTGTGAGCGTTTTGATGTAAGTCTTGAAGTAGCACAGGCAGATGTACAGGAATTTGCAGAGCAACTGGTAGCGAAAAAGATTTTGCAGATTAGAAACGCCGAAGCAGAAACAGAAGCAGAAGGTGGTGGCGATGACCGTTGAATACTCTACGGGTTTGGGTAAAAAGTTGGTTGCGACCTGCATTCGGGAAAATATACCTTATGCTGTTCAAATGGAACTTACAAGTAAATGCAATCTAAAATGCAGGCATTGTTATATGGTAAATGATAATGACGTTGAATTGTCGTCAGAGGAGATTAAAGACATAATAGACCAACTAGTGGATATGGGTACCTTTTACCTTTCCTTTACAGGTGGCGAGATTTTCACTCGTGATGACTTGTTTGAGATTGCGAGATATGCCAGTAGAAAAGGCTTTTTCCTTACGTTTATGACCAATGGCGCGTTGATTACCGCTGAAATGATGGACGAAATAAGGACGCTGAAGCTGATTAAGTTTGAACTCAGTCTCTATGGCGCAACAGCAAAAACGCATGATCACATTACTCGGGTAGCGGGCTCTTTTGAACGCACCGTTGCTGCTATCAAGGATCTGGTCAAGGCGGGAATAGAAGTTACCGTAAAAACATCACTTATGAATTTGAATATCCATGAATCCGACGATCTCAAAGCTATGTGTGAACAGTTAGGTGTCCGTCACAGGATAAGTGCAGGAATCGCGCCGATGAAGAACGGCTCGTTAGAACCTCAACAGTACGACCTATCCTTTGAGGACATGGAGAGATATCTGCCGAGACACGATTTTGATCTCAGTTATCTAATAGAAATAGGCGAAAAAGATCCTGCGCATAGATTCAAATGCAAAGCTGGGAACGCAGCTTGCAGCGTATCACCAAGCGGGATTGTGTGTCCATGCGTGATGATGCCTATGGCGGTAGGTAATTTGAGAGAAAGGAGTTTTAAAGAGATATGGCATATGCAGCCAAGCGAAGAGTTGAAACGATTGCGGAATTTAACTTCCGCTGATTTACCCGTGTGTTCCAAGTGTGATTTGGCACAGTACTGCATTAGATGTCCCGGTGTGGTTTATCTTGAAACAGGCGATATAGTGGGGGCATCGCCGAGCGCATGTAGGTACGCACAATGGCGGGGATCTTCGCAAGTCACGGTAATGCAGAGTCCCGGCTTTGAGCCGGGCGGTATTACAAAAAACCAAAAGGAGGTGATAAAAAAAGAAGATGAAACGAGAAGAATACAATAAGCCTGAGGTCAAGTCAGAAACGATCGAAATCGGAGCTTATGGTCAATATGAAGGGCCTATTCCGCAGATGGACCCATTTTTTAATCTATGCTGTGGAGGCGGAGGAAATGAAGGATGAATGGTGACCAAATAAGAGCGTCGAGGAGGCGTGAGTTCACTCGCCTTGGCGTTATTTTTTTTTGCCAGAACGAAAAGCAATGAAAAAGATGTCATCTGTATGGTGCGAATCCATTAGATGGCTGAGAAATAGGGAGAGGGCGCCGAGGAGGGGCGCTATATAAATACCCCAAAAAATTAGGAGGTGAAATGAAAAAAATGGAAAGAAAAAGCTATGTAACAGGTGCGTGCATTTGTTTAGTAATTGTGTTGATTTTATCAGCATTTGCTACACCGGTATATGCGGTCCCAAGTAAATCGAATATTATTGGCAAGATACCTTCGTCATTGGAGGACACTAAACCATCTGCGGACCCAAATGTACCAGGAACTGATATGGCTACAAGTAAACTATCGACACCGACGCGCTCAATCGATCCGGAGATTACAGAAACCGGACTGATCAGTCTCTCGATAGATGGCCTCGGCACATTTACCTCTGCTGGAACTATCCAGGTGGAAAAGCCAGCCGGAGCAACGGTTAGGTCAGCCTATATGGCGGCAGCCGATGTCTGGGGCAGTTGTGGCGGGCCATTGCCGGACGGAGCCGTAAAGATCAACGGCAACAACGTCAACTGGGATAGCCATGATCCCGTGAATGCAAACAGTGCATGGTCTGATGTGACTGCAATCGTAGCGCCCATCGTTGATGCGGCACCAGCGGGAATTGTGGATCTTGAGATCATCGAAACGATCAATCTTGACGGTTCAATCCTAGCGGTAATCTTCGATGATCCGAACCAGGCGACCGAAAACACAATTGTGCTTCTTTTCGGAGCGCAGGATGTTGCGGGCGATACTTTCGCAATTGGATTAGCTGAACCGATCGATACGAGCGACCCGAACCTAGTGCTCGATATGTCTCTAGGGATATCATTTGGCTACCAATCTTCCTCGTATTATGGCCAACACAGCGAAGTGGATGTTAATGGCGTGCGTTTGACATCATCAGCCGGTGGTCAAGATGATGGATCAGCGAACAACGGTGCACTTCTGACGGTCGGAGGCGTGGGAGATAGCAATGCCAACCCACCCGATCCTTACGCAAATGGTGATAGTACCAGTCCCCGTTATGACGACGAATTGTACAATCTCATACCATTCGTATCGGATGGAGATACCAATATATTCGTTGATACCATAAATCCATCGAACGACGACAACATCTTCTTTGCATCGCTGTTCCTTGCGTCTACAACAGCAGTCGTGGGAGAAGGTATTCTGTTAACTCCAACCTCTGCAACCAATCCGGTAGGCAGCGAGCATACAGTTACCGCAACGGTGCAGGATGACTTAGGGAACCCGATCGTGGACCGTGAAGTGACCTTCACTATCGTTTCAGGTCCACATGATGGGCAGACAGACACAGATACAACTGACGTCAATGGAGAAGCAACGTTTACCTACACAGGGACCTTGCCTGGCACGGATGTTATCGAAGCGAGTTTTGTGAATAGCCAAGAGGTCACCATAACCTCGAACCAAGTGACTAAGGAATGGAAAGTCATTGTTGGCGAGGCGAATCTCTGCCCGGATGAATATCGCTGGTCTGCATACCATGTCCCAAGCTATGAATGGGACCCGTTCCCGGCACTATTCAGGAGCTGGACGGATGTTCACTTCGTGAACTGGGGACCCGGTAACGCTTACGGCGTAACTGCAACCATCACCGATTCCCCGGCGAATGTGGGCATCGTGGACGGAGAAGTGACGTTGGGAGATATACCAGCTTCCGGAAGCGCTTGGAGTTCGGACTTCTTCGTGCTTGCGGTGGATATGACCTACGTGCCACTACCGCCTCCTGAGGAAGGAATACTATGGATGGTGGAATACTACGATGCGGATGGTGTGTATCATGTGATAGAGAATGTTCCGGAATTCTGTGCGCCCTCGTAAACAGCCAATGAAGTGAAATATAAAACAAAGTGCAAAAAGAGTTGGGGTGAGTTCATTCGCCCCGGCGTTATTTTTTAGAAAAAAAAGAAAAACGATGTCACTTGCATGGTGCAAATCCATGAAGTTGCTGAAAAAAAAACAAAAGAATATATGGTGATTTGCACAATTGTTTTATAGTAGAGAATATGAATGCGATGAAAAAACCAATAGCCATATTGACAGCGGCAATATTGATACTGACCGTAGTTACAAGTGCACTAACATTGTCTGCTGGAATTAGCGCGGCTACTGACGATAGCCGAGATGGAGGCGGAGCAGCGGAAAAACCTCAATTGGCTCCACTAAATCCCGATTTTGAAGCACATCGGGATAATCCAACCGAGACATTTTATGGCTATATTCCACCACCCGTGGATTTAAGTCACCTGGATCAGCTTCCAGTTAAAGGGTTGCCGGCGCCATACGCACTCCCCAGCAGCTTCGACTGGCGCGATTACGGTAAGGTGACAACGGTCAAGGACCAGGACCCTTGTGAGACTTGTTGGGTTTTTGGCACTACCTCGGTATTAGAATCGGCGGTTCTAATGGATGAAGGAGCAGCATACAATTTTTCTGAGCAGAGCGTAGCCTTGTGCGTTGACCGTTCATGGGTTTATATGTATGACGACTCGGATGACCCCTGTAATGCAGGTGGCTGGAGTTGGCTTGCAAGCGAGGTTTTTATCAGGAAAGGTTCTGTTTCGGAAACATGCAATCCTTACGGCGGCTACGCATTGAACTGTGATGGCTCGTGTGTATGTGATGATTGCCCTCCAATTAAGAAAGTTAACGGATATAGACTTGTAACGAATGACGGGTCACAAATAGACGCGATAAAAAATGCGGTATATAATCAGGAACCCGTTATAGTGGCTTACCAGCACGATCCAAGTTATCTATACTGGAATTCGACTTATGGGTATATTTACGACAACTATCCATGCTCTGGAAACATTAACCACTTAGTATCTATTATCGGTTGGGACGATGCTGTTCCACATCCCAACCCCAGCCATGCAGGAATAGGAGCCTGGATAGCCAAAAACAGTTGGGGAACAGGTTGGGGGAATAATGGTTTCTTCTATCTTGCTTATGACTCAAGTTGTGTCAATGAAATAGCATATCTTAAATATACGGATGACAACCCGAATGAAGAACTTCGTTACTGGGATGAGGCAGGCTTCGTAGCTTCTGTGGGCTATGGGGACAACAGTGCTTGGATGGCAAGTGTCTATACAGCAATTCAGTTTGGTGATTTAACCCATGTTGATTTCTGGACCACGAGCAACAATGCGCAGTATGAAATATATATTTGGGACGGCTTTTTTGGTACTGAGCTTGCGCATCAAATCGGTAACTGTCAAGAGTTTGGCTATTACTCGATACCACTGAGCGACTCGATTTCAATATACGCTGGTCAGCAATTTACTGTTGGCGTTAAGATGACCACACCGGGCTATGGTCACCCTATACCTATTGAGTGTGAATTTTCAGGGGTGGTTGATCCTCCTATACAGACGAATGTGAGCTTTATCAGGCACACTGATAGCGGTTCGTGGACGGATCTGGCAGACGAAGGTTGGAACGCTTGTCTACGTACTAGAATAGTGGCTAGAGTACCTCCGATTTACAATATAAACACAAGCGAAAGTTTCGTAACTATCCAAGCGGCAATAGATGACCCCAATACCTTGGATGGGCATACAATTATTGTAGATCCGGGGACTTATACAGAGAATGTGGCTGTTTACAAGTCTTTGACCGTAAGATCAACATCAGGTAATCACGCGGATACAATTGTTCAGGCTGCTGATTCTGATGATCATGTCTTTGAGGTGACTGCGGATTATGTGGATATATCCGGGTTCCATGTAACGGGCGCAACAGAAGACGCTAAGGCAGGGATTTATCTCAGCTATGCTGATTACAGCAACGTTTCCGATATTACCGCATCGGGCAACTGGGCTGGCATCGGCTTGTCCGAGTCGCACTACAACAACATCTCGGACAACACTGCGAACTCGAACAACGGATTTGGCATCTACCTGTACGATTCGAGCGGCAATAACCTGATTTACAATAACTACTTCGAGAACACGAATAATGCTAATGATAACGGCAACAACGCATGGAACATTACGAAAAGAGAGGGAACGAACATAATCGGCGGTCATTATCTTGGCGGGAATTATTGGTCCGATTATGCGGGCGTAGATAACGATGGCGATGGCTTAGGAAATACACTGCTTCCTTATAACTCGTCGGGCAATATAACAACGGGAGGGGATAGGCATCCGTTGACGGAAGAAGCGGTATTACTGCCTGACTTGAAGGTAACAGACATAAGGGTCTGCTGGCCCGATAACTGCACCATATGCTATAACGTAACGAACATAGGAACTGGAACCGCTCTGGCTGGGCATGACACTTCGCTATCTGTTGACGGTACTATGCGGGCATACGATTGTGTAGTTGTAGCACTTGAGCATAACCAGAGCTACATCGCATATTTCGATTATATGTGGGTGTACACACCTTTAGAGGATAACATAACCGTATGCGCAGATTGTAATAATACTGTGAGTGAGAGTAATGAGGGCAATAACTTCAGGACCAAGAAGTGGATATGCGGAGATCCGAATGAAGATGGTAGCGTTGACACAACGGATGTTATAGCCGTTTGGGATTATTTCATTGCAGGCGTCCCTTTAAAGAACAAATGGGCTGCAGACACGGCACTTGATAATGGCGTGATAGATACAAATGACGTTATAGCAATTTGGAATAACTATGTAAGTGGTTCTGTTCTGAATTGCTCATGTTCAGGTTAAAGAAAAAGAGGCGGGGAATAAACAATGTATTCATGAAAAAAGCAGTAATGAAGTTGTTGCTGTTAGAGTAGGATATTGCACGCATGATGCGGCAACAGCACATCAGAAGATAAAAATATAGGTGGTAAAAAGGAAGAAAAGAAAATGGGAAGAGAAGAACGGATAAAATTGGGAATGGCATTGGCACTCGTCATTTTTATGCTGGTATTGGTACCCTCAGTAAATGCGTTGACGACCTGCGTCAACTGCTCAGACTGCAACACGAAGATACAGAGTGCAAGCTATGGTGACGAGGTTATGCTCACTGCAGACATAATCGGTCATGACGGCACCTGCATCGAGTTCAATGGCAAGGATGGCATAACTTTTAACGGCGGAGGTCATATAATCTCTGGAGATGGCGACTTCTCCGGTTTTGGAATCTATCTATCAAGCGACTCAGACGATAATACGTTAAAGAACTGCGAAATTACTGGTTTCCGCTATGGTATCGAACTATTTAAAGCGTCCAATAACACAATACAAAATATAACGGCATATTCCAATCGCGATGCTGGAATCACGATTTTTTATAGCACTGCAAACACAATACGCGATTGTATTCTGCAGGAGAATTCACATTATGACTTCTATTTTCGACCAAATTCACTGTCTGAGTGCAACAACCGTCTGATAAATGTAACTGGTTCCGGAGGCAGACCAATTGCGTTTTACAATCAATCGGTAAATCTACAAGATCAGGTGTTTTCTGCTCTGTACCTCTGCAATGCCGATAACTCTGTACTGAATAACATTACAATCCGAGGCTCGGACAGCTTGAAGAACAACGGTTTGCGTCTATTTTATACAGACAACACAAATCTAACGGATATTGTATCATCCAATAATTTCTGTGGCGTCCTCCTCGACAATGCCGACACAAACAAGTTGCAGAATATTAAATGCAACAACAACCATCACCAAGGCATTTATGTTTGCTACTGTTCCTTCAACACACTGGAAAGTACAGAAACGAATTCTAACTCTCAATGCGGCATCTATCTTTTTCATAGCCCATCCAACAAGTTAACACACATTGCGTCTGGCACTAACAGTTTTGCGGGGGTCTATGTCGACAGCAGTTCATCTACAATAATCAATAACTCGTACATAAGAAACAATGTTGACGGGGGAATAAACATAAAAGCTGCAGGTGCAAATCTAATTCATAACAACTATTTCTGCAATGCGAAGAACATCAATTTTGCTGGTACAACTGTCTATGCGAACGACTGGAACATTCCCAAAACATTGGAAACAAACATTGTTGGCGGTTCATATCTGGGAGGGAACTATTGGGCAACACCGTCCGGCACCGGATTCTCGGAGATGTGCACCGATACAGATGGCGATGGGATCTGTGATGACCCTTATATTTTAACGACAAATAACATAGATCTTCTGCCGCTTACGAAACCAGAAGTTCCACCGCGTACTATTTATGTCAATGAAATTGGCTGGTGGATTGAGCCCGACCCTGTTAATCCGAGTGCAACGCCGATACAATCTGCGGTAAGTAATGCAAATGCAGGCGATACGATAATCGTGCATGATGGGACTTACACTGAGAATGTAGATGTCCTCGAACAGTTAACAATCCGGTCGGCAAATGGGTCTGCAAACTGTATTGTGAGTGCAGCAGATATAGCTGACCATGTCTTTGATATCTATATGGGTCATGTCAATATCAGTGGGTTTACCATACGGGGAGGCGCTACGGAGGGTAAGGCAGGGATTTATCTTAATAAAGGCGTGAGCCACTGCCGCATTTCGAATAACAACTGCACACAGAACCATAGGGGTATTTCTTTATATTTCGCAGATAGCAACACCATTATTGACAATACCGCGGATTCGAACTGTTGGTATGGTATTTATTTATATAAATCCGATAACAATCATGTGATCAACAATTCAGCAAGATTCAATGAGATATATATGGGTATATGTATCACCTATTCCGATTACAACTATCTGGTCGGCAACACAGCAAATCATAATGGTTGGGAGGGTATACGTCTGTATCATTCCGATAATAGTGTAGTCTCGGGGAACAATGTTAATTACAACAATCTTACCGATGTCGGGACAGGACTTCTATCATGGGCATCCAATAATGCGATAATGACTGATAACATTGCAAGGCAGAATGCGTATGGTATATATCTTTATAGCGCATCTTCTAACAACACCGTTATCAATAACATTGCTTCGGAGTGTGAGGCACATGGAATCCTAGTATACCAAAGTAGCAACGCCACGATTTGTGATAACGATGCGAATAACAACGGCTATCATGGCATTTTTGTTTACCACTCGCCAACCAGTAACATTACGATTTGCAATAACACGGCATCCAATAACTTCTATCATGGTATATTCGCTGCGTATGGACCCTCGAACTTGAAGATTATGGGAAATACAATGATAAATAATGGTGTTAGCGACACTCTTGGATGCGGAATTTATATGGGTGCGGGATCAGGTGCCATTATCTCAGATAACTACATTGCAGAAAACACTGCATCAAATCAGGCTCATGGCATCAAAGTGTTTTCCTTCACAAATGTCGCAATTCATGGCAATACCATAGTTAACAACTGTGACTACGGTTTTATGCTCGATTCTGTCTCTGGCTCTGGTACGATGGCTGGTCTTGCAAGTGGCATAGAGGCAGACGATGACGATATGCCGGTGATCGAAAATGAGGGAGTTGCAGCAGCGCAGCCAACTGCTCTTGCACTTCCGGACGGAGATTATAGCTCGGCAATGCTACCTCCGAGGAGTAGACCGGTTGGTGCGGGTTTCCCTACTGGTGTCAATGTCAGCGAGAACATGATTACCGATAATGCTGATGGTATCTGGGTGAACGTTTCTGACAACGTTATGATCGCGGGTAACATCGTAACTAATAATGGCATCGGCGTCAATCTAACATCTTCAGACGATAACAGCATCTACAACAACTACTTTGACAATACGAATAACGCATATGATGATGGAACCAACGAATGGAACACCACGTCGACTTCCGGCGAGAACATAATCGGCGGTTCTTGGTTGGGTGGTAACTATTGGGGCGATTACATAGGCGTTGACAACAATGAAGATGGACTTGGAGATACAATGCGGCCTTATAATTCTTCTGGGAATATAAAGCAAGGTGGTGATTGGCATCCGTTGGTAGAAGTAGCAACATCGCTGCCGGACCTGAAGATAACGGGTATATGGGTCTGCTGGCCAGAAAACTGCACAATATGCTATAACGTAACGAACGTAGGGACTGGAACCGCTCAGGCAGGGCATAACACTTCCCTGCTTGTCGATGGTACTGAAGTGGCATACGATTGCGTAACTGAGGCGTTATCACATAACGAGAGTTATATTGGATGTTTCGATTATATGTGGGTATATACACCTTTAGAGGATAACATAACAGTATGTGCAGATTGCAATAATACGGTGAGTGAGAGTAATGAGGGCAATAACTTCAGGACCAAGAAGTGGATATGCGGAGATCCGAATGAAGATGGTAGCGTTGACACAACGGATGTTATAGCCGTTTGGGATTGTTACACTGCAGGTATATCTTTAAAGAACAAATGGGCAGCAGACACGGCACTTGATAATGGCATTATAGATACAAATGACGTTATAGCAATTTGGAATAACTATGTAAGTGGTTCTGTTCTGAATTGTTCATGTTCAAGTTAAAGTCAAAGAAAAAAAGGAGGAAAAAAGCATGGTATTTATGAAAAAAAGCTGGAATGAAGTTGTTGCTGTTAAAGCAGGATATTGTACGCATGATGTGGCAACAACGGATCAAAAGATAAAAATAGGTGGTGAAAGAGAAAAAAATGAACAATAAAATTTTAGTGATATTAAGTATACTGCTAGTAGCAGTTTGCATTAACGCGGTCTCAGCGACGGGTACCTTTTACTTAGATCCACAGCACGGAAGTTCGGCACTTGGTACTGATGTGATTGTAAACTTGAATTTCACAACTGATGCGGGATTTAAAAGTTGTAACGCCGACTTGACTATTGACTCAACCATTGTTAATATCACCAGTGGTGACACCACCGGACCCGGTACAGGTCCTGCATTTACTCTTGAAAGCTGGAACTACAAACCCGGAGGTGCACCTAACACCTACAGGATAGCGTTTGTAGACTTGCAGTATTCGGGTGGTGGTGTACCCGCAGGCACATATTGTCTCGCAAAGTTGACGTTCAGTCCTGTTACGGTAGGTGTTTCGAATCTGAACTTTACAGGACTTGCATGTACAGATCAAACCGGAACGCCCGATACATGTATTGCGATAGACGGCATATTCTCCTGTGATGCAGTACCGATTCATGACATAAACGTCTCAACGGATTACGCGCCAGATACGAACGGTATAAAAATCAAGTATAATGGAACGGATATATCAGCAAGCGAGAACTTGACCATTGGTAACACGTATCGCATTTACTACAAAATTGTGAATGAAGGGGATTATAATGAATCTGTGGATGTAACAGTAAAAGTTGCAAATTCAACATGGACTCAGACAGTAGTTACGCATAGATGGACCATAAAGATGGGTCATTATCTCTATCCGAGCGGCGGCGATTCCTGGAATACAAGTGCACTTACTCCTGGCGAGTATAATATCATCGTGAATGCAAGTATTCCAATAGATGATGACTGGTCAAATAGCGAGAGAATTAGAGCTGTTACTATCGCTCTACCTCAGAACATACCGCCAGTATCTGATCCGAATGGGCCTTACAGCGGAACGGAAGGAGACCCGATAGTGTTTAACGGAAGCGGGTCCTATGACCTAGACGGCAGCATTGCCACCTATGCCTGGGACTTCGGCGATGGAAACACAGGAACAGGCGAGAATCCTATGAATATATACGTAGATGACGGCATTTATACTGTCTCACTGAACGTAACAGACGATGAAGGCGCATACGACGAGAAAACAACAACGGCTACGATTGACGATAGCGAACCAACGGCAAACTTCTCCGCTACACCGACAAGTGGCTTAAAGCCATTAACAGTTATCTTCACAGATGAATCAACATCATACGATAGTATTACAACATGGAACTGGGACTTTGGCGATGGAAATACGAGCACGGATCAGAACCCAACGAACGAGTACACAACAGAAGGGACTTATACGGTAACGTTAACGGTAACAGATGCGGATGGCGACAGCGATACGGAGACGAAGGTGGATTATATAACAGTGACGAGCGAGAACATACCGCCAGTATCTGACCCGAATGGACCATACACCGGAACGGAAGGAGACCCGATAGTGTTTAACGGAAGCGGGTCCTATGACCTAGACGGCAGCATTGCCTCCTTCGCCTGGGACTTCGGCGATGGAAACACAGGAACAGGCGAGAGCCCAGAGAATACATACCTGAAAAATGGGACTTACAATGTCTCACTGAACGTAACAGACGATGAAGGAGCATACGATGTAAACACAACCACGGCTACTATTGAACCCTTTGAATGGCAGATGCAAATAGACGGCATTTGCAATCCAATTGAGTTAATTCTGACGGACCCCGATAATTTAACCATAAACAAAGAAGGAAATGAAATTCCAGGTGCTATGTACATAGAACCCGATATAGATGGTGATGGCGATTTGGATGATAGAATATTACTAACAGAAAAAAAGATAGGGTTTTATCGAATAACTGTGATACCAGAATCAGGACCCGATCCGGAACCCTCGGCTACATTCGTTCTTAGAGTCTCAACAAGAGATACTACCATTGTTCTAGCAGATAACGTCCCTATTAGCGATATCTCTGACCATCCCTATGTTATAGATTCGACAGATGAAGGGATATCCGTAGACCAACCGCCAGTAGCTGATGCAAATGGCAATTACACAGGCGTTGAGGGCGTTCCAATAGCATTTGGTGGCTCTGGCTCTTATGACCCGGAAGGCATGCCACTAACTTACTACTGGGACTTCGGCGATGAGAACACCGGAACAGGAGTGAATCCAAGTCATAATTACACACAAGATGGGACATATACAGTTACTTTGGTAGTTAATGACGGTAATCAGGATTCAGAGCCTGATACTACGACAGCGACAGTAACAGATACAGAGCCAACTGCTGATTTCAATGCAGAACCAACTTCAGGATCCGCACCTCTAACCGTTGAATTTACTGATCTATCGCGTTCCTATGATTGCATAGTCTCTTGGAACTGGGACTTTGGCGATGGTGATACAAGCACGGATCAGAACCCAACGAACGAGTACACGACAGAAGGGACTTATACGGTAACGTTAACGGTAACAGATGCGGATGGCGACAGCGATACGGAGTCGAAGGTGGATTACATCATTGTACGCGAAGTGCAACAACCAGAACTTAGTCCGGATAAATACCGCTGGTCTGCATACCACATACCAGGCTATGAATGGGACCCGTCACCAGACCTCTTCAGGAGCTGGATGGACGTTCACTTTGTGAACTGCGGACCCGGCGACGCATACAACGTAGTTGCTAGTATCAGCTATGCGCCTGCGAATGTGAACATCGTTGATGGTGAAGTGGAATTGGGAGATATATCTGCAGGTAGCGGTGCCTGGAGTCATGACTTCTTCGAGCTTGAGGTGGCTATGACCAATCCACAGGATCCAAACGAAGGGATAGAATGGACAGTGGAATACGATGATGCTGTGGGCAACCATCATGTAGTAACTGGTGTTCCACAATCAGGTAGGCCATTAAAAATACGTAAAAACCCATGAAGTGAAATAGTAAAACAAATAACAGAAAAGAAAGAGTTGGGGCGTGTTTATGCTCGCCCCTGCGGTATTTTTTTACAATTACAGAAATTATATACAATTACTTACTTACTTATGCATTTTCTCAATTCTTTCTAACAATTGGAATAACAGGGAAAATACAAAATATGCAAAGCTATACCAACAACAACGGGAATTTAGATCAAGAGCCGAAATTATCACAAAACGCAATCATTGGCCTCTGGGAAGATCTGTATAACCAAAAGCAGAAGTTGTGGCTCACTGTTCTTTCCGGAAGTATGATTCCTTTAATACAAATCGGTGATAAGGTGCTGGTTCAATCAGTTAAACCCGCTGAAATCCGGGTTGGAGACATTATCGTGTTCAAAAATCTCGATAAATTCATCGTTCATAGGGTCATTCGCAAATATGATAGTTTATCTTTTCTTCAAAAAGGTGATAATACAACGACTGCTGAGATCGTCCGTTCTGAACACGTTATTGGCAAGGTCATTGCAATACGAAAAGGAACCAGAATAATCAGACTAAATAACGGATTTGGGATGTTTATCAATCTCATGCTAACGTTCTTTTCGTGCTCGGTTTATTATCTCAAGCACGGGAATCGGATTGCGAGGAGAATTATGAAACTCTTTTTTACCGTCGTATATAAAACATAAATTTGGTCTCCGTACACCAACTCAGAACCACCGGTAACGCTTCTTTGCTCTCGAACTGACGATTGCCATAAGGCGCTTGCCTGTCTCAAGCCACACGTAGACGGGATGCACGAAATAATAAAGATACACCTTTTTTCCCGAAACCGAATACATACGTGCTAACGAGTCCACTGGTGGGAATACATATTCACATAAATATCTCACTCTATCCTGAAATCTATCTATCAGCAATAACTTCATCAAATTGAGAATCGGCATTATCTTCCGCTCGCGCGACAAGACATCTTTTAATACCGTGCTCAGCACCATTATCTCGGGCCGATGCGGCTTCAGCGCGTTTAGTACCTTTTCGGGTATATCACAACCTAATAGCACATCCGTAAAATGTAGACCATAGTACATATACGCCATTGTCCGGTATTTTTTGGCGCTCTCTAGCACATATCCCCAATCAATATCTGTATGCTCTATAACTTCTAAAACGTCACATAGCCAGATTAACCGATTATAGCGATGCTTTGGTAGGTGCACACAAAAGTGTAACAGCATATCTTCCGGCGACATCATGCGTGTATCAGCACCTGCTATCTTCGCTGGTACTGCTCTTTCCCAGATATGTTCTATTTTGATCCTCGCATATCTGTCACTTTTAGTCTTCCGCATTATATCCCAGTGAATCTCCAGGACATTTACTTTGCCGGCATAATACAAATCACAACCGAAATCCTCGTTATACCTCTCCGGCGAGACATCCTCATCCAATATATAGCCCAGCTCAACCAGCTTCTTTTTTGCCCTCTGCAAATCCTTCTTTCTAACCAAAAGGTCAACGTCACTAAAAGGTCTCAAACCTATATCTTGATAAACCGTCTCTGCAAGCGCAGCACCCTTTAGAACAACCACCTCTATCCCTGCGTGTTCAAACGCATTTAAAACATTGCTCAGCTCATTGTAAACTAACATGTTCCGAGCAAGATTCGCATTATACTGCATTCGCAGATGTTCCATAACCTCTTCTGGCACATCAGCCATCTCACTTAAATTGTGATATAATAAGGGTGCAATACCATGTTGCAGAGCATTTTCTAAGATATGATTCCAGTTCAATCGTCTACTTAAAGCCTCTTTGAGTTTATATATGGTGGTTTTATTCATGCTCGTTCTCGTGCAGCATAACAGAACGGTATCTTCTGGCGACAAGTTTAGCATCAGTTTTATATGTGGATATGTCCTTAAATAATTACGTGGATTAGCGTGATGAGGGAAGATGGAATACGCCATTGAGACATTTAATCTAACAAAGAAGTTCATACCGCCAGGGGGATTCAGTGGGTTATTGCATCCGCTCAAGAAGAAAGAGGTAATTGCATTAGATAATGTAAACCTGAAAATCAGAAGAGGTGATTTGTTCGGTATCCTTGGCCCCAACGGCGCAGGCAAGACCACCTTAATAAAGGTATTATGCACGTTGGTTTTACCCACCAGCGGCACAGCATATGTAAATGGTTATGAAGTCACAAAAGAAGAAGAGGGGGTAAAGGCATCCATAGGTCTTGTGGCAAGCGAAGAGCGAAGCTTTTACTGGCGACTTACTGGCCGCCAAAATATGATCTTCTTCGCTTCACTCCATAATTTCTCCTCCGCTTCCGTAGCACAAAAGCGGGTAAACGATGTATTGAATTTCGTTGGCTTGGAAGACAAGGCGGATGATAAATTCTATAGCTATTCTACAGGCATGAAACAAAAAATGGCAATCGCAAGGGGCTTGCTTAACGAGCCTGAAATTCTGCTTATGGACGAGCCAACCAAAAGCTTGGACCCAAGTGCAGCACAGAATTTAAGGGCGTTTATCAAAGAGCGATTGGTAAAGGAACAAGGAAAGACGGTTTTTCTTTCCACTCATCACTTGGAGGAAGCGGAACAAATATGCGATAGAATTGCAATAATCAACAGAGGTACATTTAAAGCCTATGGAACGCTAAACGAACTAAGAGATATGATAGAGAAGCGCGAGATATACGCTATTAAAGTGAAAAACCTTTCTAATAGCGTGCTTGACCAATTGCGTGATTTAAATGGCGTTATTGAGTTCTCAACGCATGCATCTTCTGATGCAGTCACCTTAGATATTCAGCTTTCTAATACAGAATCCGTCCTACCACGAATAATTGCAATGATTGTTAATACCGGCGGTCAAATACATGCTTGTAGCACTAAAGAAATAGTTATCAATGATATTTTCTCTCAACTTATTTATGAGTGAATGGGTGAATGAGTGGATGAGTAAAGGAAACTGGAGGAGATGCATGATAACGAAAAAGGCACTGACATTCATCAAAAGGGATTTTATAATCGCAACAAGCTATCGCTTTGCGTTTCTATTACAACTATTCGGCATTTTTTTCTCGGTATTGACCTTCTATTTCCTTGATAAGATGTTTGGAACCGCAGCCGTACCGTATCTTGAACCCTATGGCGGCGATTATTTCTCCTTCGTTCTTATTGGCATAGCATTTTCAACTTATCTGACGACCGGACTGAGAAGCTTCTCAGGCAGCATCAGGAATGAGCAGATGATGGGCACTTTGGAAGCAATGCTCGCGACTCCAACGAAGGCCTCAGTATTAATCTTGTTCTCTTCGCTCTGGGACTTCATTTTTGCTTCTATTCAGGTTCTTGCCTATCTGTTGATAGGCGTGTTTCTGTTCGCCGTAGATATGGGCAATGCGAATATTTTTGCTGCTATACTCGTTCTTATTCTGACTATTATTTGCTTCAGCAGTCTAGGGATAATATCGGCATCTTTTATCATGGTACTCAAACGAGGCGATCCGATAAACTGGGCTTTTAGCGCTCTGTCCGGCCTACTCGGTGGTGTCTTATACCCAATATCTGTTCTGCCACAATGGCTTCAATACTTCTCTTACTTCTTGCCCATAACATATGCATTAAATGCTATGCGGCATGCGCTATTGCAAGGATACTCTTTAGAAGCCTTAGCTCCAGACATAATTGCTCTACTATTGTTTTCAATAGTGATGCTACCGCTAAGTATTATGGCGTTTAAGTTCGCCGTTAGGCGAGCAAAAGTGGATGGGAGCCTTACCCAGTATTAGTTGCGACTGCACTCTTATATGCTCCCGTCTCCTTCGCCAACGCAACAAGCCGTCTATAACACCCTTCGCTTTCCAGCGTATTGGAATCACCAATTAAAACCAACTTCCGTTTCGCTCTCGTTATGGAGACATTAAGCCTCCTCAAATCCTTAAGGAACCCAATAGTGCCGGATTTGTTACTCCTCACAAATGACACAATAACTACTTCCTTCTCCCGGCCCTGGAACCCATCAACCGTCTTTATCTCCAAGCCCTCCACCCGGAGCATCCTTTTTATCTGTGCTACCTGGTCATCATAAGGCGAGATAACGGCTATATCTTCCGGTCTTATACCCTGGTTTAACAGTCGTTCGGCAATATCCTTAACCAATTGCGCCTCTCCTGGGTTCTCTCTCGATGTAGAACCTCTTCGTACACGTTCCTCAAGCTCATCGCCCGTATCAATAAACAAGAATGGTTTTACATCTTCACTATCTTCATCTACTGATTCCGGGAGTATATCGCTAAGAGTACGCCGTTTTATATGTTCCTCTGTTTTCAGCTTACCATCATAGAACTCTCGATTCGGGAATTCCGCTATCTCTTCGTTCATTCTATACTGCACATCCAGCATAACCCGTATCCGATCACCATGTAGCGCCAGAAGTCGCTCGAAAAGACTCTTGGTGAAACTCCTGCATGCCGCCTCCTCGTTCAAAACAGTAGGTGGTAGCTGCTTGTGATCCCCAGCCATGATAAACCGCTTCGCCTTTAGCACGGCAATCAACGCCGAAGGTTCGGTGGACTGAGTAGCCTCGTCAATAACGGCAAAATCGAACTTTTCCGCTTTTAGTATCTCTGAGCCCGCAGTACTGTTAGTTGCGCAAATTACTGTCGCAGCCTTTATAATTCGCCTTATTGCTCGCTCTTCCAGTTCTCGTGCATCACCAAATAACTTGTCTAGTTCATGTTTCAAATCAAGCCATTTCTTCATGCCCTCTATTTTCTTCTGTGGTATTCCCCTTGTTGTCGCCCCTTCACTTGCAAGCAGCATTATCTCGTCATCACTTAACCCGCGTCTCCATCGCATTTCCGGCATGATATGCTGTTTCATGTGCTCTTTTAGCTCATATGCTCGTTTCCGAAACTCCTGCGCTTTTCGATAGTCCGGTTCGTCTTGAACGAGATAATCGAGGCTTCTTCTTCGCAATGCTGGTATTATTCGTGCCGGATGCCCGATTCGTACCACGTTCACACCTATCCTGTCCAATCGTTCCACTAAGTTATCCACAGCCACGTTGGAGTCCGCTGCAGTTATTATCCTATTACCACGCTTAATAAGCTGTGCTATGACCTCAACGCAGGTTATCGTCTTTCCCGTTCCCGGCGGTCCATGAATGAGGAAGAAGTCACGTGCCGCTAAACTTCTCACAACCGCTTCCTGTTGGCTTTTGTTCAATTTCGTATTAAAGAATTCTAGTTCATCTGCATGAGTGAACTCAGGAGTCGTATTACCGAGTAGTTTGTCCTTACGCCAACGCGGTAATCTTTTAAATTGCTTTAACGCTTCGAGCATCCTTTGAAAGGTAATGTCATTAACAAAAAGGTCGATTCTGAGGTCTTTTCGATATACAAAACTGGGTGGCACATTATCAAATGCAATTGTGATTGCATACGAAGTCTTCTCTGCTACCGTACCCAGCGGGTTGTCCTCATCCCACAGGCTTGTTTTACTTATCAGTACGAGATCTCCAACTTCTATTTCGCTTTCCGGTAATGAGGAACCCTGAGTTTGTTTTCTAAACTTCACCATATGCTTTCCGCCCAGTCCCAGGTCCTGAGATTTCCCTCTCATCTTTAGAAAGGCTCTACCTCTATCTTCCCGTTCCCGAGCACTCAGCCGCTGCATCTCCTCTTCATGCCGCCGCATCTGCTCCTCGCGTTCCAATCCCACGAGTTCCGTAAAATGCCCTATATATTTGTTATCATCCATTTTTTTTGGCCGTCTTTCAAGATTAGTTAGTTAGTTAGTTTGTTTGTTAGTTTAACTAAAGATATAGCTTTACATCACCCCCCGGAGACAATTCTGATAATCGTTACCGCACCATTATTTATATCCTCAAGAGGTTTTTCATCTTCCGGCACGGGCTTACTATTACGAAGCACAACTACCTCCACCGGATTTATTCCCAGTTTCTCTAATACATCCTCGTATGTATCATCATTCGAGACTTCCAATATTCTCTCTTCCTCTTTATCTGCAAGTATCTTCACTTTAAGTTCCATGACCCTTTTCCTTTCCTTTCCAAAAACTTTTTTTGTACTTATTTAATTAGAACACAAATTCACGAGAAATTGCAACGCTGCAAGTCAAACCTGCATCTTGCATCCTGCAACCTTTCCAAAGATCATTTCAAAGCGAGAGCGACCTTATCCACTCGCCCTTCGCATCTCTTGTCGTACCCACGACCAATCTCAACTCATGCTTTGTGCGCTCTATTACGCCACAAGCTTCTATCGTTTCGCCTGCTAACGCTTGCCCGGCATACGTATGCGTAAAAGAAAGAACCTTGCTTATCTCTGGATGTTCAATCACGTATATCGCGGGATTATCAAAAGAGAAAGAGGCGTCTTTTACTTCCGCTGTTATCGTTGCATAACCTTCCCTTTCGCCTAGTTCATAATTCGTCATATCCAACTGCATTATCTCTTCTCGGTCTCGCGTGTATAAAATATCCAGGTATGTGTTCCCAATTGCACCCCTATTCTTCTTCCTCTGTTCCTGTGCGACAAAACAATTGTAACTCAATTCCGGCTGCCTTTTATTGTATATCCGTCGCCACACGGCATCATTTATCTCTACGAGTATGCCTTCTTCCTCTGCTGCTGCTATTACCTCTCTCGCTCGGTTGAAGTTCGGCAGACCATAAAGGACGAAATCGAGGTCTGAATTAGCGCTGTTAAGACCACATAAGTAGGAGCCGGTAATCCCGATCCGGTCTCTCGGGATACGCATTCCAAGAAGCTGAAAAATAGTTTGGGCCTGCTCTTCTCGCTCGGCGATTAACGGGAGCTCATCCTCGGGCCGCAGGATTTCTAGTATATCCGCTTTTGGAACCACTTGCATGCCACCTTTTACATATTCTGGGCAATGTCTGTCCAAGAACGCATATGCTTCCTCAAAGTCTAATTTCCGGTATCTGCCACGCTCCGCGACTCTTTCGCCTCTGTCGTCTGGAACATATCGTAAGAGGCATTTCACTTCCTCTTCGCCTAAGTCATAACAGACAACAGAGAAGATCCAATTTTGCTTCGTTATCACAAAATCTCGAATCCGTACTATCATGCTCTACTCGCTGTTCTACAATTAAAGAAATAATATACCTTTATGTAAAACCTTTTCTTAGAAAGAAAATAAATGAATAGATAGATCGATATATCGAGACGAAAATGAAGCTATTATTACGGTTCCCCCGACCCGGACACAAAACGCCGCGTACTGCGGAAGTAATACTCGAGACAGGAGCGAAAATAAACATAGATAAGGCGAACGTGGATGCGGTGAGTGGTGAGCTCATTGTTGACGTACCGAGCGATAAAGTGAATAGTGTTGCAGAACATTTCAGGGAAAAGGGCGTTGAAGTACGGAAATTAATGAAACTAATTGCGTGGGATGAAGAGAGATGTATCCATTGCGGTGCTTGCATTTCTATCTGTCCTACCGGAGTGTTTAAGTTCAATCCATCGTGGCAGATAGAGTTGGAAGAGGATAAATGTATACGGTGTGAAGTGTGCGTGAACGTATGCCCATTTAGGGCTTTGGCTTGTGTGGACTGACAAATAAATAGTATTAAGAAGAGATGAAGAAAGTAGGCATTGCGGATACTACATTTGCGAGATATGACATGGGTGCAGCGGCAATAGCTGAGCTGAATAAGCGAGTATCTGTTACGATCGTGCGGTACACGGTCCCGGGGATAAAGGACCTGCCAGTAGCGTCTAAGAAGCTGATAGAGGAGAGCGGATGCGATATCGTGATGGCTTTGGGCATGCCCGGGCCGGAGGCTATAGATAAACAGTGTGCCTATGAAGCCTCTCTCGGTATAATAGCAGCACAACTGCTCACTTCCAAGCACATAATCGAGGTTTTTGTCTATGAAGATGAAGCAGCGGAGGAGAAAGAGCTAGCATGGCTTTCCGATCGTCGTACGCGGGAGCATGTAGAGAACGTGATAAAACTGCTATTCAAGCCGGAAGAATTGGAGCGGGAGGCGGGTATGGGAAAGAGGGAAGGGTTCAAAGATGCCGGCCCTTTAAGTGTATGAGCCCTAACTAAGAGTAATTGTACAAGTTTATTTTGACTTTTGCAATTATTTTAATTTTGTTTTGGGTAGACGTGTTACCAGCCACGCACTTGCAGCATCTCCTCTTCTGCCAACGTACTCACTTCTATACCTTTCATTGGTGATCCCAACCCCTTAGAAATTGCCGCCAGTCGTTTTGGATCATCATAGCTGTTAACAGCATCCACAACTGCCGAAGCCATCTTTTCCGGAACGCTCGATTTGAATATGCCCGAGCCGACAAAAACACCGTCTGCTCCGAGTTGCATCATAAGTGCGGCATCTGCAGGTGTTGCTACACCGCCCGCGGCGAAATTAACCACCGGTAACCGCTGCAATTTCGCTGTCTCTTGCACTGTCTCTATAGATACTTGCAACTCCTTCGCGACATCTTTTAACTCCTCGTCATCTTTACCTTTTAGCGATCTTATCTCGCCCATAATCAATTTCATGTGTCGAACAGCTTCCTTGACATCTCCCGTACCTGCTTCGCCTTTTGTCCTCACCATCGCCGCCCCTTCCTCTATCCGCCTCAATGCTTCACCTAAACTGCGAGCTCCGCAAACGAAAGGCACGGTAAACCTTCTCTTGTCCACGTGATGCGTGTCCACCGGTGTTAGGACTTCGGATTCATCAATCATATCAACGCCCAACGCTTCTAGTATCTCCGCCTCTACAAAATGACCTATACGGCATTTCGCCATCACCGGTATCGTAACGGTATCAACGATTTCGGAGATAACTACAGGGTCAGCCATTCGCGCTACACCGCCTGCCTTTCTTATATCTGCCGGGACAGCATGCAACGCCATAACTGCAATAGCGCCTGCCTCCTCTGCGATTTTAGCCTGATCTGCATTTGTTACGTCCATTATCACACCCCCCTTTTGTAAGGATGCGAAACCATTCTTCAAAAGCTCTGTCCCATGTCTAAGATCTTCGATTTCTATCACCATTTTTCCTTCCCCTCTCTATCTATCCCTATATGACCTAAAATTTTGTTTATATATCTATACGTATATTCCAAGATAGTTTTCTTTTGGTAAATAGACCACAAGATTACACAGATTTACACGAGAAAATAGTAATATGGATCAGGCTTAAGTGCTTTATTGGCTCTTTTATCCATTATAAACCCTCAAAATCTTGTAAAATCTCGTGGGTTTTTAGCTTTGCTAGGGAACTCTCCGTAAATAGTGTACCCAAAAAGGATACAGTTCGGGTAACTTAATATTTGTGAGTTTCACTACATATATATATAAATACGAAAAGACTGAAAATGCTACTTGCTTTTGAACTCACAGGCGAACATGACACACTGCCGAAAGCCGAGGTTTTAGCGTGTTTAAATGCGTTATGTATCGTTTACGATACGATAATGTTCCTAAAAGGTATACTGGTGATTGATGCACAAATCAGACCGGAAACACTCGCGGTTCTAGCTAATCGGTTAGGGATGACGCACCGGATATACGAAGTGAACGGCATGAGTGAGCCGAAAGAGGACGCGATATTGGCGATGGTGAAAAACACAGATGTATACAAGTGCATGGAAAAAGGTAGCACATTCGCTGTTCGTGTGCCGAAAAACAGCTCTTATCCGGAGAAGCAAGCACTAATAGCGCAAGTGGGAGCACTCATAAAAGGAAAGGGTTATAACGTAAATCTATCTGATCCATCGAACACCTTTGTGCTGCTGTTAACAGAACAAACATGCTTTTTCTGTTTGCTATTACATTCAACGGATAAGAAGCGATATGGTGCAAGGAAACCTCAGTTCAGACCTTTCTTCTCGCCCGGTGTCATACTACCAAAAGTTGCGCGTGCTCTGGTTAATCTCAGTGGCATAAACGAGAACGAGCTTTTTCTTGACCCGTTCTGCGGCACCGGTGGGCTATTATTAGAAGCGGGCATGATAGGGGCGCTGGTAGTGGGACTAGATGTGCAGGAGCAGATGGTGCGAGGAACAGCGGAAAATTTGAACTTTTATGGACTTACGGGAGCTCTAATTGTAGGCGATGCTGCTAAGATCGCATTAAGGGATAATTGCATTGATGCGATTGCAACAGACATGCCTTATGGGCGATCCTCTTTAATAGCCCAGGCGGGCTTTAGACCGTCATTAGAACGCTTATTCCCGGATGCATTAGCGGAAATACATCGTTTGCTTAAACCAGGCGGGAAAGCGGTTGTCGTATCGAATTTCCCTTATTCGCGTTCTCTCAGACATTCTTTTCGTGTCCTTGAAACGTACGTGTACCGTGTACATAAAAGTTTAAACCGGTACATCACGGTACTCAAGAAAGTATAATATCCAACTAAACTAAACTAAAAAAGATTGATGGGACGCTTATATTCATAAAGAGCAAATATATATAATCAGGCATTTACAAAAGGGAGAGAAAAGGTGGATAAATTGAAAGTTCGTTTACCAAATGGGCGGGAGTTAGGGGCTATGGACGTAGACTTTGAGACGATAAAGGAGGATTGGAATGAATATACGTTGGAAGACGGCACGGTATTGAAGTTTAAAACGGTAGTGAGCAGTATTATTCGCACGGAGGACTACGATCCGATGACCGGTGATCCGGTCTATCATGTCCGTTCCACGAACATACTGAGGGTGAAGGTGCTACCGGAGATGAAGCGGTTGCCGGAAGCGAGGAAGCCGGGTAAAGCGGGCGAAGGCGTGGAAGTGGGTTAGATCTTTTCATGTACCATTATTCTTCTTGATTACCTCTTTGCCTCGCCTCTTCGGTACTATTTCCATCTCGGCATGCTCGAATTTAGTTTTTAGCTCTTTGCCATGCTGTAAATAATCGAGAAAGAGCGCCAAAGCAGCTACTTCTGAATGCGGCTGATTTGATACCGCTATGTTCCAATCTGCAGCATCGTAAACAATATATGGTACTTTTTCCGCGCCCACAACGACCATGATACGTGCTTTATCATTATTCGCTTCTGCCCTTAGTTCATCGATCACGTCAAGAATGTTCTCACCGTACATCGTCAGATGACACACTTTCCCGCCTTCTTGCTTCCATCTCTTTAGCTCGTCGCTCCATTTCACTCCTGTTTGTACAAAGAAATCACCACCCCACCTCTGCGTGACTTCATTTATACTGGTCTCTATGCCCTTATCTCTGGATGCGAGTAGCATGCCTTTCGCTCCTAATGCACGTCCAACTAATCCGACATGTGTGGTTATCCGCTTATCCCGCTCCAGGCGGTGTCCCAATCTCAGTATTACGATCTCCATGAGGTTAAAATTCTGTATCTCCCATTCCCTGAAAAAATATATGCCTTTTGGTTTAATATTTCTTTGGTAAAGCTTTTAAAACTTTTTGAAAGAAATGTTATGTCGTACGTGGCGGCAGAATGCATGAAATGCATTACGTATGCTACTGGGATTTATTATCTAACATACCTTCCTTAGATGACCCTAATGTATCGATAACAGAAGAAAGTTTCGCATTTAACAAGAAGTTCGTCTCAAATGCCCAGGCTAGGTTGCTAAAAAATACAATCAATACGATTCCGAGGTGATCCCTATTGAAAATTGGTTAACAAAGCGAGGTGTGCATTTTGATATGGACACTCAGGTACTTGATATTGATTTTGAGAGAATTACGTATTCATTACAAACGGCTCTATCGTGGAAAGCTCTGACCTCGGCTCGATGACCGCACCACCGAAACTAAAAGACAAGGCTTCATCAGGCTCATGGACTCTTTGGGAAAAAATTGCAAAGAAAGATCCGGCCTTTGGCAACCCTGGCGTTACGGGCTCTATCCTGATAGAGTAGGAAATCATGTTAAGAAAAAGATGTCTGAATGTTCCGGAGAAGAGATATTAGAGGAGCTATTCTATCATCTAAAAATCACAGATAAGATGCAGCCAATACTGGATGCAGGCAAAGCAAATTGCATTCCGGTTATGATGCCATTTGTTGATAGTCTATTCATGCCAAGAGAATTAGGAGACCGTCCCGATGTTATACCGGAAGGATCAACCAATTTTGCATTTTTAGGGCAATTTGCCGAAGTAGCAAATGATTGTGTGTTTACGGTAGAGTATTCTGTTAGATGCGCACAAACGGCGGTTTACTCATTTTTTGAAACAGATAAAAAGGTGTTGCCTATTTACCAGGGACATCATATGATTGCTCTCTATGCCATTATTTCGGGATGCGAGTAGCATGCCTTTCGCTCCGAAGGCACGTCCAACTAATCCGGCATGTGTGGTTATCCGCTTAAGGTGGTATTCTCATTGAGTTGTGATGCGGTGGAGCCATTGGAATAGCGTAAATAACTTTTAAGATCATACTAAAATAAGATTAATAGAGAAATGAAAATAGTGGTGCTCTCAGATACACATGCAAAAGATCTGACGGATTTGCACGAACGTATTTTGGACGATCTGAATAGTGTTGATCTGATAATTCATGCGGGTGACTATACAAGCATAAGTTTTCTTGACCAATTGCTGGCACTGAGCGATTTTAAAGGTGTTCATGGTAATATGGACCCGGAAGAAATAAGGGTGAAACTCCCGGCAGAAGCTATATTTGTAGTCGAAGGGTTTAGAATTGGTGTTACACACCCTGCAGAGGGCGGGAGCCCATTTGGGTTAGCAGAACGGGTAAAGACTAAATTGGGCGACGATTTGGACTTGATCATATACGGGCATTCGCATAAACAGGAACTTAAAAGAAAAGACGATACGATATTCTTCAATCCCGGCAGTGCAACTGGTGCCTTCCCGGCGAAGTATAAAACCTATGGTATTATAACTATTGCGGATAAGATAGAAGTAGGGATTGTGACTTTATCCTAATAGGATACAATAGCATATACAAAAAATCTTGGCCTTATATTTAGCAAAGAAAACAAATCGAAAACGTTATAAGCTATAAACAAAACAAATGATTTGTTGCTTTTTGGGGTGATACGGATGCCTAAAAAGGTGCAATTGCGAGGATAAGAAGAAGAAAATGGCCGCATTTGAAGCATTGTCTGCAATTGCTTTGCTGGGTTCTTGGCAGGTGGTAGCTTATTTGGTTGGAAGTCGGAAAGCCATTAAAAAACCTTTTCTTAGCAAGAAAAGTTTTTTTTTCAAAAGAAAGACTCTATATAGAAGGTGATGTAGAAGCAAAAGAAAATGTCAAATCAAAACGATAATCGGCTGCGAGTGTTGAGATGTGTGGGGCTGATGTTGGTGCTGGTGCCGCTGCTTATTGGAGCTGTGTCGGCTGCAACATGGTATGTGGATGATGGCATAGACTTAGATGATTCCGAGTACAACACTATTGCGAACAATAATGTGTTTAACAACTCTGATGATGGGATGGACATAGAGCACTCCTTCAACAACACGCTCATTAACAACACTGTCTGCTTGAACACAGAGAGCGGAATAAAATTGAAGAATTCATCCAATAACAAAATTTATAACAACAATTTGATATACAATGATGAACAACCATATGCTGATAGTAACAATAACACATGGGATAACGGTCTAATTATCGGCGGGAACTACTGGGGCGACCACAAATGCGTAGGCA
This sequence comes from Candidatus Methanophagales archaeon, assembly GCA_003336485.1. Classification (GTDB taxonomy): domain Archaea; phylum Halobacteriota; class Syntropharchaeia; order Alkanophagales; family Methanospirareceae; genus Methanophaga. The sequence continues at coordinate 22,952 of QENH01000201.1, read as the reverse complement.
ATCCAAGCAACGGCTCACAACCTTATTATATTGGTAGTAATGGCATAGACCATTATCCATTTGAGGATCCAATCGGCGAGTTGCCACCATTACCGCCTCCTGTGCCGAAAACAGGTGTATGGATTGATAAAACAGAGCGGTTATATACATCGGAGACTTATATTGACCACAACCAACTCTATAACTTTGATATAGAGTGGTACGTGGGGGTTTGGGATGTTAAACATTTAGATAACGTGATTGCCTCATGCATCGGTTTTGATCTACCTGATAAAACCGTCCAGGATAAGCCATGGGCTGATATGGTTGTGAACACAATGGATGAGGATGGCTACACCCTGTTAAATGTCTCGATTATACCAAGAAAACCTTCTGTTTCAGTTGGACTAAATATTTGGGGGGATTTTATCATTTATTCTTGCCCACCTGAATTTGACGGAGGTAAGTTCCTTCCAGATTCCCGTATCGCTTTTCATGGCGATTGGGAAGACTTGAATCAAGGACAATCCTATAATTTCTCTATTTTGGTGGATGAGCCAAAGGAGGTTATGTTATGGCTTGAAACAAATGGTGGAGGTACAGAATATAGTGAAACTTTAACATTCCTCGTAAGCGAGCTTGGAAGTGTGACGGTAGCATATGATGTCCCCGTAAAATGGGACTATATGTCAACGTATCCCAAATGTGCTCAAAGTATTACACTTGAATTTTAGGAGATAAAAGCGTTGGCACAGGCACATGACCAAGCATAATGGCAACACACCGCTTCTAACATGGGAGCCCTGGAGCGCGGGCGATATTCTTGACGTAATAAATAACGGGTCATTGGACACATATTTCGAGGGCTATGCGCAAGAATTATATAATTGGACGCAGGAAAACTGGACGGTAAATGGTGAAACAGGAACAAGGAAACAGCTCTTTATCAGGTTCGCACACGAGATGAATCTGCATGACGAAGCATATCCCTGGAGCAACAAAACGCCGGCATCGTATACGGCTGCTTGGATACATGTTCATAACATATTCAAATCAAAAAATTTAACTTCCGATGTCTTGCAGTGGGTGTGGTGTGTGAACAATTATGACGTGCCATTTGAGGGATATAAAGCAGAAGAATATTATCCGGGCGATGAGTATGTGGATTGGGTGGCTATTGACGGCTATAACGTTGGGCAGTCAGTTCCGTGTGCGGATTGGGACAATTGGCGAAACTTTAACGATATTTTCAAGACCATGCTGGACCGATTTGACATACATGCAAACATATCACAAAAGCCGTATGCGATAACTGAATTTGCATCTTCCAGTGTCGTTGATAGTAAACCTATAAAGGAATTCAACGTTTACACCAACAAGGATTCACCAACTAACCATTTTAGCCCCTCCGGCTGGATAGGCGATTGGGGTGATATAACGTTCGACGATAGCTGCACGACAAACCCTCATTTGGGAATCGCATGCGGGAATTCGTCTATAAAGATACATTATTCGGCAAACAGTTCGCAAGGCAATGGCTGGGCTGGCATTCGCTGGCAGGAGGGTGGCTATAATTTGACAGGTGCAGATATTCTAACCTTCTGGGCAAGAGGCGAAAAAGGTGGAGAAAAGGCGAAATTTACAGCAGGTAATATTGACGTTTCGACCGGTGATATAATTTTAACAAGTACATGGCAAAAGTATACCCTTAATGTAACAGACAAGAATATGTGTCATGTCGTTTGTGGGTTCTATTGGGGCACAAGTGTAGCTAATAATCCTCTCGGCTGCACGATCTATCTCGATGATATAAGGTACGAAAGCAGCACCGGCATAAATGACGTTTGTGTTGAGGAAGGGATAAGCAACAACACCAAAAAAGGTGCATGGCTAGCAGAAACGTACAATACGATCAAGAAATACCCAAAAATAAAAATGGCCTGCTACTTTAATATTGACAAGGGTGGCACAAAATACCTGATTGGCGAATCAGATTGGGCGGTCTTCACCACGTCACGGGATAACCGAAATAACATAGATGATTGCTCTTTTGACCAGAATAAGCGGATAAATCAATACAAAGAGAGTGTTAATGACTGTTACTATATCTATAAATTCCCCTTGTATGAACCTTCACCTTGCTTCATCGCAACCGCAGCATATGGAACGCCTTTACACGCGGATGTTTGTGTCCTCAATTTTCACTTCTTTTTGGGTTCGGAGCTCTATTCACCCCTCTAAGATTTTTCTTACGATCTTGGTCTGTTGGACGGCAACTGCACTCAATTATCATCCCTCCACAGATGAAGATCTCGATTACTATACCCTGGGTAATCCTTCTGCAAACTCCGCTTTAAGATCTATCGCCACCGCTATGTTTACGCAACAATGGCAGAAATAAACGCCCCTGCGAATGGTTTCCACCCCATTTTTTATTTTAACCGTGAAATATACAAGAAGTTCGATTATTCTTCGTGCTAAAACCAGAAACTTTTATATATTAGAAATCGTATCACCTTTCAATAGAAATAAATAAATAAGTAAAAAGAAAAAGGTGAAAAGGAAAGATATGAACTCGAAATACGGATTTGCATTTACGCTTTGCTTGCTCTTGCTACTCACAGGAGTAGGTGTTGCGTCTGCGCAACAAGAAGTAGTGTCAGGAGTTACAGATAGCGGATGGATAGCAATAGCGGCGGGTATTGCAATGGCGGGATCAGCACTTGCCGCAGGTATCGCAATATCGTCTACGGGTGTAGCAGCGGCTGGAGCTACGGCGGAGAAGCCTGAATCGTTCGGGCGTGTTCTGATTTTCGTTGCTCTTGCAGAAGCGATTGCTATATATGGGCTTTTGATTGCTTTCATGCTCTGGACGAAGATATAATATTTTATGGCGTATAGTGCTTGCTAAGGCACATGCAAAATAGTGTAAAGATGAAAGAGGGGCAAAAGGGCGATGTTATTTTTCATGCCCTTCCATACGCTATTTTTATTTCCTGTTTTACTATACTCGGTTTATTCGGTGGTTTTGTGCTTGGTAATATGTTAGGGGGAACTACATTAGGCTTTGTCCTTTCTACTTTTTTCACATTCCTCGGTTTCTTTCTCACATTATTCATCGCATACCGCATCGTGAAGGCGAAGTATCTGATAAGAGTGTAATAGCCAAAATTCTTATGGATTTCGGACTTTTGATTGCAAAATGAAGAACGTGTGCGAGCCAAGAATAAGTCAAAAATGATTAATTAGCCACCGGGACCACAGAGGACACGGAGGGAAAATACTCGGTGCTATCGGTGTATAAAACTCTGTGGCAGAAACTATACTTTATATATACAATGGAAATTACAAAGCATCTAAAATCAGCTAGCGTTTTGCTCGCCTAAAATACGATCGAGAGCAGCGATGAACTCCTCCTCGGTCCCGTTTGGTATGGACGCACCAGCAGCAACCGGATGTCCACCACCAAAGCCACCTACTTCTTTTGATGCTTGCTCCATCGCCTTAGACAGGTCTATCCTGCCCTCTTTTGTAACATGTTTCTTATTGCATCGTGCGGATATTTTCGTGTCCGACTTTTTACCGTCTTCTGCCCCGTCTTTCTTGTTTAACGCAATTACCGGCTTCTCAGTGTATAGATATTCCGCAAGAATTCCAGATGAAACGCCTGTTACGCCCGTCTCATGCACGTAGAAAAAGAACATATTCTGTAGCTCTTTTAGTACATCTGCCTCACTTTCTATTCTTCCCAACTCGGAAACAAGCTTGCTTTGAAACTGCATGTGTAACGAAGTCGCATCTTCTATCTGTTTCGCCTCTCGTAGGCACAACCCTATCCCAATGCCCGATTTTCCAAATCGACCACAAGCATCCACCAATCGCATAAAATCCAGGCTGTTTTTCACCACCTCGGAATTTAAAATGTACGTGTCTCCCACCAGAGCGTCCTCACTGATGCCTGTTGCCGATTCTTTCGATATCGCTAACAAAGCATCGGCTAATTGACTTTCCACGCCTGCATCTAAATCGTTTATGTCCTTATCGCCGTCTATACTCATCTTATCCAAAAAGGCATCCACCCACTCATCCCTTCCTGCGAGTGGGGTATAGGGGTCGGTCGCGAAAATGATCAAATCACGTATCTTACCGTCGCCGAGCTTCAGCCCGTTTTTAACAGAGATAACGCCCTCATTTATACCCTCGTCCAAAATCAATTTGTTTATTCCGCTATCTAGCGCTACCTTATCGCCTAATGAGCCCGCTACCGCGAGTCCTGCAAGATCTATGTTATTATTTCCGTCTGTCGATAAGCACCTTGCCACAAGATAAGAGATACCTGCGGCGCAAATATCCCCGCCTATTTCCTCTTTCTCCTCGCTAGTGCAATACGGATTTACGAGGACAAGGGAAGATGTCGGCGATGTCGGAATTGGGACTGATATTAATGGTACATGATGGTCTATAATTACCACATCCTTCTCTTTAAGACACTCTAATATCAAATCCATGTGCGCAGTGCCCATATCACAGAATATAACGAGCCCCTCACTTAAGTCTTCTATGAGTCTCCGTTCTACCTTATTTACGATAGTCGCATGGAACTGTATCCCACTTCGAAGCAGGGCCGTACAAATAATCGCCACAGAGGTTATCCCATCGGCATCGTAATGTGAAATCACTCTTGCATATTCATGCCTTTTTATTATCTCCGCTGCCTTTTCCAGGTTTTTTTGCAACTTCGTCATATCTATATATAGTAAGAAATGCTGATCACATTCATTCATACTTTGAGTGAAAGACATCAACAAAAAGAGAAAAGGTTTTTCTTTAATAAACTTTTCTTTCTTCTAAGACTGAAAATTTCCGTTGGGCGTGTGGCCTAGCTAGGATATGGCGGCAGCCTCCTAACAAATTTGTCGCATAATTAAGTTCGATCAAAAAGGGGAGAAAGCTGCAAATCACGGGTTCAAATCCCGTCACGCCCGTAGTAGCAAAAGCTCAAGCTCAAAAAGCCACTGATTTTTGAGCTGTTGCAGCCCGTACATGTTCTCGTATCTGCTTAATATCCACTACTATGATATCTTTTATTGCTGTAACTGTATCAAAAGGTATAAAGAGATAACCGTCATCCGTTTTGAACTTGCTTGTGTCGAGCTCAGCAGCCGGTTTAACTACGAGTTCTGTTAGTATTCCAGTTCCAGCATCTGCTACTATGTCATGTAACACTCCCACTTCCCCACCTTCCGTGTCCACAACTTTCTTATTGCTCAACATCAGCGATGACATTTTCATCATTTTCAGTCCTCCTCTTTACACCCACAAAAAAACTTCAATTTCCAGGCATATTAATCTTTTCATTTCCCGCCCTCGCTTCGTAATTTATCACCGAATTTTAAGAAATGAGTATCTGCCACTTTAACAAAGAATGCGGGTTCACCGCGCGTAATGCTAATCCCGTCTTCTTTCTCTATTCCCATGTAGAACTGTCCATCAATGACTAATTTCGCATCTTTCACACCAAAAAGGTCTAAGCCGATCTTTCTCTGTATATCGACGACCGTAGGCCTTGCGGAAAGTTTGAAAGGTGCTATTGGCACTATTAAGGTTGCATTTACCTTTGGATCGACAATGGGTCCGCCGGCTGACATTGCATACGCAGTGCTCCCTGTGGGAGTTGCAAAAATGACACCGTCTGCTCTTAACTGCTCTAACTCATCATCATCCAAAAAGATAGCAAAATGTAGCATCTTCCCCGGTTTTGATGTGATCACCACTGCTTCATTCATTGCATACGGTATCCTCTCCTTCTTACCTTTTAGTTCCACCGAAAGCCGTTCCCTACGCTCGACCTCAAACCCGTCTAATAGCTCTGTAACTACCGAAATACAGTCTTCTGGTTGCACCGCGGCTAAAAATCCGATAGCACCCATATTTATACCCAGCACAGGTATGGGGCTTTTCAAAGAATGCAGTGCCCTTAATATTGTACCGTCACCACCAACACTGATTAAGAAATCCACATCCATATCTTCTATTCTCATACCCTGCCTTTTGAGCTTATACGCTATCTCTTCGTCAAGTATGACTTCTACACTGTCTTCAACGCACTCTATCAACTCTTTTAATACGGATACCGTTTTGGGTTCGCCCCGACATGCCATTCCAATGCGTTTCGGTTGAATTAAGTTCATTCCACATAAAGCTTGGATATTGCCTCTGCCAAATCACCTTTTGTTTCGGCTAATGCCGCTTTCGCTTCTGTTTCACTGCACCCAGCCTTTTCCATTACAATTTCCACATCCTCTTGCGAAACTTCAAGTTCAGATTCTGCCTTGGGGCGTTCTACGGGTGTACCTGTTATTTGATACACCTTCGATCCCTGAGCATCCGTAACAGAAACTTCGGGCTCTGCAAATACGAGTTCTGCATCTGCGGTCTTTATCACTACTTCCTCTACATCGCTCATCTCTTCTACACTTATGCCCATTTGTTTCATCATCTGGTTCAATTTCTTTGGACTCAAGCCCATTCCTTTTCTAAATCCTCCTCGCATTTTTCTTTACTTCCTCTGACGCAATGTACCTTTTTAGTCTAATAACTTATTGTATCTAAAGATATAAATTATCTTTATAGTGGGCCCGTGGTCTAGTTGGTTATGACGTCGCCTTTACGAGGCGAAGGTCATGCGTTCGAATCGCATCGGGCCCATATAATTCACCCTTTAAAGCTACCCGTGTCTCATTCAAGGCATTAACACTTTGATCTTTTGATATAAACCCACCAATTGATTGAATAAGCGATAAACCTTCGGTGATACATACTCTGATATACTTACACCCTTTGCATTCGATTCCCGCTTTAATATTGATTTTTAACGCGCTTACCTTACCTTACCTTACCTTACCTTACCTTACCTTACCTTACCTTACCTTATCATAGGATTAGAGAAGTGCAATAAGCGTAGATTTTAAAAACGATTATCTAGTGAAAGAGAAAAAATTTCAAAAAGGAAGATTATTATCATTTTTTAAAGATTTTAGAAGTCGTCCACCAATCCAAAATTGGCCGAAAAATAAAGGGGTATAGCGATCTAAATCAAAAAAGAAGTTAAATTTTTATATTAATAGCATGAGGAGTCATTATTTTAGAAAGGATAAATAAAGAATGACTGACATAAATACAATCCACTAAATTTCTTCCAATTTCTTCAATCATTTGCTCTTTTAAGTCGGAATGCAAAAACAGATTTAATTTCTGATTCGCTTCTTTTACCTTTTCAGGATAAACGTCATGGACGGCATCCATGAATTCTTCCACATATTCCACAGCTTCCTTAACATCTCCTAATCCTTGCTCTGAATTTATAATTAATGGCGTGGGTAGTGTTTCAATTTCATTCAAAAGTTCTATTAAATTCTTAATCATCCCTTTTGTAAAGATATAATCTGTTTTCCGATTAATCACAGCTTCCAAATTTGAAAACTTGTCTGATTTTTCGCGGAGATCGTCTCCTAAATCCTGATCCCCTATTATTTCTGTCTTTTTCAGTTCTGGAATTTTTTCGATTGTTTTTTCAAGAGTTTCTAACTTTTACCTTTCCTCTGCTACTAATTTGACAATGTCAAATTAGTGTGAATTACAAATGGGATAAAGGTCAGCGTTCCATTATTTATTAGCAAATTGATAAGTTTTAAAAATGTTTTAGCCCTATCTCTGATTATATTACCTTATATATGGAACTAACATCGTCTACGCTTTATTGCACACATTCAAAAAATAAAAAAAGAAAAAAAAGGTAAATCAGTCACGCACTTGGCTTATCCTGTAGCTTCACCTTCTTCAATATCTCCCCTGTCCTGGCATGTGGCATACGAACTAAGCTGTCCGTTTGCTTTTCCATCTCCCGTGCTTCATAAGCAAGCTTTGCCGCTTCTCTTAATAGTTCATGCGCAGCCGCCACGATAGGTACGTATTCTTTGGGATCCTTCATCATAAAGCACCCTTTCACATCCAGCTCTGCTACTTTCTCGACCATGCTATAAGCGGCGATGGCTTTTGATTTTGCATAAGGATTTGAGAACTGGGCCCTTTCTACCGATTTCTCCGCTGTGGCTATAAGCTGAGGTAGTTTCACATCGCCACCTTTCTTTATCGCATCTATAACAGCATCAAGCTCTTCCTGCAGTAAGTTTACTACTCCCGCTATCGTCAGAACTGAGAGTACATCAGCATTGAACAGGCTCATCTCTACGGGGTCTAAGAACTCTCTTCTCGCTCCTATCATCGGATCGCCAGGTATTATAATGTATCCGTACCCATTCTCCTTCAAATCATTCACCGCTTTTTTTGCCGGTGCATCTGAGATAACGATGCAGGGTTTACCCTTCTCTTTCACCATCTCACGTGCTCGCTTAGGCCCTGGAAGTGCGGCATTGGGACTGGTTATCACTACTAAATCGGGGTCCCAATCTAACAACCGAGAAGTGTCTGCCGCATGCTCTGGCGTCATCTTCGCACCTGTCCCCATCACCCGTGCATCTATATCTTCTCTATCGGCCCTCTCGTCCAGCAACAGATCGACTATCCTTGAAGCGCCTATGTTTCCTAGTTTTACAAATCCTATTTTTACTACTTGCATGTTTAATCACACTCAATATTATGCTTATGTAGTTAAAGATATAAAAGCCCATCGTTTTTGTTTTCAAACCTGCTTTATCCCAAAACTTTAGGGTAGATCGGAAACCCACGCCATATACAACTCACTACAACATGCACATAGGTGCTATGCCTAAAACGAACACGAAAAGAAAAAGTAGGTGTCATTTATGTGTGGTCGTTATCAACTCAAATTTATGCCAAAAGAAAGCCGGGAGATAGCAGAAAAAGCGGGAGAAAAAGGGGTGGCGAAGGCATGAAGTTCGGCAGAGCGGGTGCATGAAAATGGCGTTGCCGATTAATGTACCGATTAGAAGGGAAAAGGGTTGGTAATGTGGCGATAATTGAAATCACGCTTAACTCTTCTTGATCACCAGAAGGTTTTCATCCTGAGTCATGCGATAGCAGTCATCCTTTTTGTGATGTAATTCAAAGTACTGTCGAATCTTATCCCGGCATTTCCAGAACCGACGATCTATCAGTAGAAATAGCCCTATTGTAACCATATCATCCAAACTTTCTGTCATTATCTCATTCAAGAAATACCGTACTTCGATAGCATCATCGCCATATCGCCGGATCAAATCATGCCACAGCTTGAGGATATTGACATCGTAATGTGTGAACCAATTGAAGAAGTTCGCCACCTCTCCGATCGGTGACTGCAAAACGATGGCAATACGCCCCCCTGCTATGAGATGTCTATGCATCTTCTCAATCGTAGTTAGCCAGTGATCTTCCTCGATATAATAGAGGACATGGGAGCAAAGGATGAAGTCATAACGTTTTGAGCCAAGATTAACCTTTCCAAAAATATCGTTATAGGTCGTGAAATGGGGGCAACTTCGCTTGATATAACTTGCCAGCTTCGCATTGGGCTCGACCACCGTTGTTTCTTTGAACTGTAACTTTAACCATTTTTAGGAATAGGTTTTAGTATGAGCGCTTAAGATGTCTCCTTTTGTGTATTCATTGTTTTTTCTTACTTTCTTTTGTTCCTATAGCTATTACTAAGTTTAGTAATATGGGAGCTAGGAAAAGCAAAAAACAAAACTCGCAGAAAAACTCCAAAAATCAAAAACCCCCCTGGAAAAGCTAGAACACAAACTACCTGAAGAACCTATTACGAAAAGAGGTTAAAGTTACAGTTTGAATGATTGCGAGATGGGTATAGTCAAGTCCCCCCCTCCTGCACCAATGTCTAAAAAATAGCGTCGGTGGGGAAGTCCCGCAATAATCTCGCCTAGCTTCTCCAGTTCAATCCCTTTCTCGGTCGAAGAACGAGTAAAGAGCGCAAGCTGCCGCTGGTACTCTGCATCATCTCCCTCTTCAACCGATATATCCCGTAGCTCTTTTGCTGCAAAAGACATTAATTTTAGTAATACAATTGTAGAATAAATGTGATATGGGTCATTTATATTACATCATATGCGGTGAATTAAGTGGCATATTCCATAATAGAGCTTTTATTTGTGCTGGTCGAGAAGATATGCGTAATCTTGGTAATCGCCTATCTGATCACCCGCACTAAATATTTCAGAGAGATTCTGGACAAAAGATTCACGTTAAAAAATCGCGTTATTCTTATTTCGATCTTCGGCGCGGTCTCTATATTCGGCGCTGTTACAAACGTCCGAGACCTTGGTCCGATGATAGCAGGATTAATTGGTGGGTCTGTAATCTGCTTGGGTGCGGGACTGATAGGCGACATACATCATTTCAAATTGGATAAGAGAGCGAGAGATAGGTGGTCTTGGTGTGTACTTTACGAAGACGTTGGTGGATGAGGTTAAGTATGAGTTTAGGGATGGAAAGAATGTGTTGACGCTGAGAAAAGTAGTAATTTAGATGCCAGGACAAAAAGATGGTATGCATATTAATTACAACAAGAACAGTGCAAAGGATCTTTGAAGATGCTATCAAAAAAGTGGGTATTGATAAGGAAGGATGTTCGTGTTCACTTGCAAGAAAGGGTTGATTTTCAAATAAAGGTAGGACACTTGGACCTGTCTCATTTATCTAATTATGCATAATCGTATATAACATTTTTATCACAAAATTTGATTTTGATAGCATGTAACAACATAAGCCAATTAGTCATAGTCTATCGGTCGCTTGCAGTAAAGCGGAACGACCGATATACCTTTATGAACAACATAGCAGTGGGTGTTGAGTTTATAGACCTGTTTAACGGCCCTACACTTATTCCAAACTCAACCAGGTAGCGAGCTATATTGCGGTTATTCCAACCTTTATCGTGCAGTTATTTTGCTTTCTTACTATTCCAAATTAATACTTCTTTCGCCATTTCAGACACTTTCATCACAGATAAATGTGTCATACTTCTATATGAAATATAACCCTTACCATACCTATAATGATGACTTACGACAAGATGTTGAAAACATTGTTACGACGTATACCGATGATGTAATAACCGTGGAGACTGATTTTGAGGGGGAAACTCTACTTGAACCAATCATTGACGAAGAGTATGTGGAGTTTACAGTTCCATATCTTGAAGTCTATGATGTTATTGTTATCAAAGAACAGAGCGATATCAAAGCATTCATGTCCCGTGTCAGGAAGGCACAGCAAAATTCTTGGTAGGGTCCTAATTAATAGTTGGTGTAGTCTTTCTTAAACCTCAAAATCCACAAGATATTGAGCAATTACGTTGAATCCTCTGCTATATAAACACGTCCCCTCAATGCCTTATAGTATAATGACTCTCGGTACCCCAATCATTTTTGTGCTTTTATTACCCAATAAGACAATTAATTAGACAAAAATAGAAAAACTTAAATACTACAAAGCTAAAACTACTACTATGTATAAATTTATGCAGGATAAGATAACGCATTCGGCGGAAATCATAAAGGATGCAGTGAAAAACTACCAGCGGATAGCGGTTGCTTGCTCTTTCGGGAAGGACAGCATGGCTACGGTACTCCTTGCGCGTGAAGTTAATCCAAAGATACCGGTGTTTTCGATACTGACGGTTTTCAAGCCACAGGCGACCTTTGAATATCTGACGAAGATGAACGAGCAGTTAAAGCTAAATGTGACTGTTTATATGGTGGCGAGGGAGGTTCCGCCGATACTGAAAGATGCAGGCATAGCGGTGAAGCTGCTGCCCGCAGCCAGATTTGAAGCGGAATCAGCCGAGCTGGAAATGGTATATGGAAAGAAGATTTACGCGGCTGCTCCAGACCGATGTTGCGAATTATTGAAGGTAGAGCCAGCGAAGGAAGCAGTTAAGAACTACGATGCGTGGGTTTGTGGGTTGCGGAATACCGAAGGAAGGACGAGGAAGGATTACAAAGAGGTAGAATACCGGGGGTTGGTGAAGGTGAACCCTATACTGACCTGGACAGAAGAAGAGGTCTTGGGCTATCTTGAAGCGAAGGGTGTAGAGCTGCATCCCTGGTATAACCGCGTTTTCTCGGACGGTAGAAAGATAAGGTCGCTCGGTTGTGAACCATGCACCGTGCCCATATACGATTGGCAAGATGAGCGCGATGGTAGATGGAAAGGGACGAATAAGTGTGGCGGTGAATGCGGCATCCATACAAAGAAGCTGAAGTGAAGAAAAGAAGAACAATAGCAGCGATAACGGAAAAAGTAGACCGCGGCGAGGCAGTAGTAATGACTGCCGATGAGCTCTGTAACCGAGTACGTAGTGGCGAGGCAGTCAGTTTTGAGGATGTAGACGTCGTCACATCAGCAACCTGCGGTGTGAAGAGCGGTACATATGCTGTCCTCTCTTTCAAAGTCGCCGAACGAGACGAGTTTGAGCGTGCCGAGCGCGTTTTCTTAAATGGTGTGCCGGCATTCCCAGGTCCATGTCCAAATGAACGGCTTGGCATCATTGACGCTATTGTCTATGGCACTTCTCGTCGCGATGAAAGCTATGGTGGCGGGCATCTTTTCAGGGATTTGGTCTCACAAGAAGAGATAGAAGTCTTGGTAGAAACAGTAGAAGGGAAAACGATAGAAACCACAACGAATCTAGATGAAATCCCATTTGCAAAACTCAGTAGCACGAGGAACGCATTTAGAAACTACAATGCATTTGTAAATCCCAAACAGAATGAAGTAGCCTCGATATTCTCAGTGAGTAAGTTTGAAGGTGCATTCAAAGGACTGACATTCTCGGGCTGTGGCGAATTGAACCCACTGGAGAAGGATCCATTTCTTGATACCGTTGGTATGGGCACGCGGATATTGATGAACGGAGCAGAGGGCTTTGTTATCGGTACCGGTACACGGAGTTCTGCGGAAAAGCCGAATTTGATCGGTATTGCGGATATGCACGCGATGCAGCCCGAATATGTGGGCGGGTTTCGCACTTCTGCGGGACCGGAGGTATGGAATTCGTGGGCTGTGCCTATACCTATTGTGAACGAGCGTGTATTAGAAACCGCAAAGCGACTGGACGAAGAGATAAAACTGGGTGTTCTTGATGTTCATACTCGGCTGCCGGTGGGTGAAATAACCTATGCCGATGTCTGGCGTGACTCGACCGTGAGGTATGACGCGCAGAAATGCATCGAATGCGAAGAATGCCAAGTTGCAAGCATATGCCCAACGGATGCTTTTGATGGCGTGGCAAAAGAAGTGAACGCAGATTTGTGCTGCAATTGTGGCGCTTGTGTTCGGTCGTGCCAGGGCGGAGCTTTTTATTGCGAGCTCGGTACGGTGACGCTTTCAGGGAGACAAATTCCAGTAACGTTGCGGCAGTCAGATAGGGAAAGTGCATTAAAAATGGCGGTCATGCTGAAAAAACTAATTCTAGACCGGGATTTTACTCTTTCGGTGCCTGTAGGCCGGCTGTAATGGTTGAGTTTAGAGCTAGGGGACACACAAATATTAATTTACCCGAAAGGTATCTAACATTTTCCAAGGATTTTTAAGACACAGATTAACGCAGATTAACACAGAAGAAATCAAATCAGTGTAAATCTGCGTTCTAAATTAAATTTATAGGTGGAAGTTATACGGTATAGCAATAAAAAAGAAGAGAAAAATGAAAAACGCGAATTTAAATATTGTGACACGAATCACTAAAACATCAAACCTAAAACATCAAACCTCAAAACCGAACACGAAATACCAACTGCGATGTTTGGGCTGTGGAAAAGCAATTCCGGACAGATACACGAATATATGCCCTGAGGGGCATGATTCGCTATTAAGAACAGAGTATAATTATTCGATGCAGATACGGAAACTCTCGGGAATGGGTATGTTCAACTACATAGACTGGCTGCCGGTGGATGCGGCAATGCCGATAGGTGCAAGTCCGATAACATACAAAAGCGAGGGGCTTGGAAAAGAACTGGGCCTGAAAAATCTGTTTATTGGCTTTAGCGGTTACTGGCCCGAGAAAGGGGCGTTCATGAAGACCTGCTCGTTCAAAGAGTTAGAAGCGTCACCTACCTGTTTGCGTGTGAAAGAGAAGAGCGGGAAGCTATTGGTCGTACCTTCTGCCGGTAACACATCCAGAGCGTTTGCAGAGGTATCTGCCAGGACAGGAATGCCAGTTATAGCAATTGTGCCTAAGAGCAGTATTAACAGAATGTGGACAACCACCGCACCTGAGAACCAGAGCAGTATCTTCTTGATCGCAGTAGATGGCGATTATTCTGATGCGATTGCGATAAGTAACGAGATAGTTAAGCTAGAAGGGCTGATTGCTGAGGGCGGCGCGAAAAACGTAGCGAGACGGGATGGTATGGGCGTAGTGGAGCTAGAAGCGGCATTCTTTATGCGTACAGTGCCCGACCATTATTTTCAAGCGGTGGGCAGTGGCACGGGCGCTATTGCAGCCTGGGAAGCATTTATACGGCTGATTGGCGATGGTCGATTCGGGGAGAAGATGCCGCGAATACATATCTCGCAGAATCTGCCGTTCGCACCAATATACCACGCGTGGCAAGCGGGCAGAGCAGAGATAATCGCAGATAAAGACATGATAAACGCAGGCGATGCGATAAAGGCGATGTATTCGGATGTGCTTTCTACGAGGAATCCGCCTTATTCTATCAAAGGTGGCGTTTATGATATGCTTGTGGGCACACAGGGTACGGTGTACGGGATAACAAATGAGGAGAGCCGAGTGGCGGGAAAGTTATTTGAAAGTGAGGAGGGGATAGATTTAGATCCCGCTGCGGCAGTAGCAGTAGCAGCTTTGATTACTGCTGTTGATAGCGGCGTTGTTGTAAAAGAAGACAAGATACTGTTGAATATCACGGGCGGTGGTTATAATCGGTTGAAAGCGGATCATAGAATGAACAGGATAGAGGCGCGAATGGAGCTAAAATCGTCTGCGCAATTGGCGCTTGATGTGGTCGAAACAGAGGTGAGTGAATTCGTCAGGGGGCATTTATAAATCTATTTATTTTCTTGTATATTCCCTCAAAAAGAGCATTAATTACCGTTATTGTTATTGCCTTCGTTTTTATCATTCGCTCTTATTCTTTCTATATTGGGAAATAACGGGTGGGTAGGGGAAAATCCACTTCCGGAAGAAAAGGCTAATATAATTAAGAATTATGCTTATGACGGGTTTTAAGACTTTAAATTTAGGTTGTTCTCTCTACAAAACACGCTCAGGTGTTTAATATTTATGGGTGCTACGTAAAAAATCAGAAGGCTTATATACTCTGAAACAGATAAATAACATAATAACTTATTGAGAACTACCCCCCCCCCTAGAGAAAGAGAAGGGGCAGAAAGACTATGAAGAGCAAAAAAAAATTCTGCGGAATTATGATAGTTTGCGTGTTAGTCGTAGGAGTTGGCTTGTTTGTATTGAATATCCCTCCGCTATCCCAACAGCTAGCGGCCTCAGGCGAGCTGGGGGACGAGAAGGAATGGTTGGATAATGCATATCGCTACGAGAAAAACGGCTGGATATTCGTTCATATCGAAGGGAGTCCATATGAGCGTGGTTTTCAACACGGGTATCTTCTTGCTGACGAGATTCAAGAATCACTAAGAGTCATTAAGTATATGACCAAATGGGAAACGGGCGAAGATTTTGAGTTCTTCGTTGAAGCTGCTGACAAAATGTTTACGCCCAAGATTGATGAAGAATTTATCTCGGAAATCAAAGGGATTGCTGCCGGAACAAGCGAAGCTGGAGTTGAGATTACCTATCAGGAACTCATAGCATGGAATGGTTTTGCTGAACTTCTTGGTTATTGGTGGCCTGAGGTTAAAGGGGAAGAACCGCGGAATAAAGATAAATGCAGTGCCCTCATCGCCACGGGTAATGTTACTAAGGATGGCGAAATAGTCATGACTCACAACTCCTGGGATGGTTATGCCATCGGTGATTCCTTCAATATAATTTTGGATATTAAGCCAGAAGAGGGGCATCGAATCTTAATGCAGTCTTTGCCTGGTTTTATCCATAGTGGCACAGATTTCTTTGTCACCGATGCTGGTCTAATTGGTACGGAAACCACTATCGGTGGATATTCCGGATTTAATTCCACTAAGCTGCCGGAGTTCTTTCGAGCAAGGAAAGCAATGCAGTATGCAGAAACTATTGATGAGTGGGCGGAGATCATGAAGAAAGATAACAATGGCGCCTATGCCAATAGTTGGCTATTGGGAGATGTGAACACCGGTGAGATTGCCAGATTTGAGCTGGGATTGAAATACAGTAGTTTGGAGAAAACCTCTGATGGATACTTTGCAGGATTTAACGCCGCCACGGATCTAAAAATCCGTAATCAAGAATGTGCAAACCCAAGCGACTACTCAGATATTCGAAAGCCCACGGGTTCGCGCCGGGTCCGCTGGAAGCAGCTTGTCAACCAGTATTATGGAGAAATAGACACTGAAATAGCCAAAAAGATGATCGCGGACCACTATGATGTGTATCTAAATAAAGAGGCTCCTTGTTCACGCTCCATCTGTGGTCATTACGATCTTGACCCAATGGAATTCTGGCCGGAAAGACTGCCTTTCAATCCCCAGGGAGCAGTGGACGGAAAAGTGATTGACAGTAAAATGGCTAAGCAGATGAGCTTTTGGGCTAGGTGGGGGAGCTCCTGCGGCACGCCTTTCGATGCCCATAGATTCTTGGAAGAGCATCCCCAGTTCGATTGGCTTGAAGGGTATGTGAAGGATAGACCTACTCAGCCATGGACGGTGTTCTCCGTAGATTATCCTCTTTCAGAAGGTACACAAACCTTTTGAGATGATGATTTATCCTAACGAGATGCATTATGGAAGACAAAGAAGAAGCGAGAATTGAAGCCGTAAATCGGTATACTATGGGTGATAAACCATCGAACATTTGCAGAGACGCGGGTAGGTCAGAGAAGTGGCTCTTTACCTGACTGAAGAGATTCAAAACGGGTGAAGAGTAGTGGTACCGATCCCAATCAAACGCACCTAAAAAACATGGAAGAAAAACGCGCAAAGATATCCTAAGCTATTCACAATTTCACCATCATTTATCCTATCTGCAATCACAGGATACTATCCTTTTAACACGATAAAAGCATTTTAAAGGTGGATATCGGGTACTTGCTCAGTTGAATATCTTACCCGAAGGTGTGAGGAAAATATTTAATGAACATTTACAAGAGGGGGCACTTCCGGCGTACTCTCTCTCTCTCTCTCTCTGCAAAATTTCAAGAAAAAAATCAAAAAGGATAACCTCAGAGACCATAGCGCACACAGAGCAGAGGGAAAATACTCGTTGCTCTCGGTGTACTCGGTGGCAAAAATATACTTCAGATATAATAAATGACATGTATTTAATCAATAATAAGGAGTTAAATATATATGATGGTAGATAAAAACAAACGAGTATGCCCAATTAAAAGAGCAGGTGGACTCGATAATAGAGTTAGAAGTTTATTGCAGAATCCACAAAAAATATTGGGTAATTATGTAAAAGAGGGGATGACAGCTTTGGATTTAGGTTGTGGTCCCGGCTTTTTCTCTGTTGAAATGGCTATAATGGTTGGAGACTCTGGTCTAGTTATTGCTACCGACTTACAGGACGGAATGCTACAAAAAGTAAGAAATAAAATCAGAGGCACAGAAATAGAAAAGCGGATTAAGTTACATAAATGCGAAGAGGATAATATAGGAGTAACAGAAAAAGTTGATTTTGTGTTAGCTTTTTATATGGTTCACGAAGTTTCGGACCAGAAAAAGTTCTTTGAAGAACTAAAATCGATATTAAAACCAAATGGAAAAGCTCTTATTGTAGAACCAAAACCATTTCACGTTTCAAAGGGGGCGTTTAAAGAAACTATAATGAAAGCTAAGGAAATCGGCTTAGAGCCGGTAGAAGAGCCAAGAATATTCTTGGGTCGGGCAGTGATTTTAGAAAAAAGTTGATTGATTTAAAGAGATCAGAACTAGCAAAAAGGGCTATAGAGCGGAGCAGGCTTTTTGTGTTTAAAGCCACAGTTGTATTTCTTTTTCCGGCATTTTTGGGTTAATGGAAAAGCTCCTGAAAGATGACACATACACGCGGAGAATATACATCACTCATTTCCTGTCATCTTGCTAAATTCCCGTATCAACTGTTTATGCGCTTCCACTTCGCCAGCCTGGAGCTTTTTAGCTAGCTCAGCACCGATTTTGTCATGTTGTGGCAGATAGACCGCACATATAATGGACTTGTTGCGATACAAAATCCTATGAAATGCTGCCTTCTAAGGCGTCCATCGCTCCGCGCATAATGCTCCTTTTTACGGATATCCGTTCTCCGGGCTTTTCCTAATTATCCCGTATCCATCTCTTCCTGCCTTTTTAGGTACTCGCTTAACGCTTTCTCCACTTCCAGCCCAAATACGGTATGTAATTTACCGTATTTATTCTGTACGTGTCTTTTGAATTCTATTAACGTCTCTTCGCTTATCCCCCTTACATCTAATCTACCCATCTTTTTCACCTTTCTTTATTATTTTTTTATTCGCCGGCAAAGTATATAAACATATACTAATTTGGTACTGAAATAACCGCATAATAAAGTTACGCTTTTACCACACGCCCGCTTTCAAATGTATAGCTCGCATCCTTCAGCCTACGCTGAATCGTAGGCACTGACACGTTTACATAATCAGAAATATTCGCCCACGTCATGCCCTTGTTCTTCATATCTATAACGCTTCTCAAATTCATTTCGTTCAGGTTCCTGCCAAATCTGTCTACCCGGCGGCAGTAGATGCGTTGAAAATGATTCCGGTGTGCGTCCTGGACCATCCTCTGAAATTCCTTCATATGCTCCTGACTCTTTCCGCTTACGTATTGGTCCACATATTCTTCTACAATTTCATCGTCTTCGCCTCGCGCTTTTCGGCTGCAAATCTCTAGCGCACTCTCTATGCTCTTTGCCATCCCTGTTATCGTTTCTTCTTTGTCCCGATATGTGGGACTTATCCTGACATATATTGTGGCTTTCATTTTTCACGTTTCTGCCGCTGAAATGACGCACCTGGTTTAGGTCACGGACCTCGATGACTCTATCATGGTATACGTTACAACCTCACAAAATTCGGAGATCACGTTGGAGCGATCGGTGCCGGTTAAACTTTCCGAGGGCGATATCCGCTATGGCGCCGCGAATTACAAAGTCATCGGCTTGAATTGCGTAGTGGGAAAGCATGCAACTTTCCGTTTGCAGCCTATATCGCGAACCAAGGACGTTGTTATACCGATTACGTTGAAGTATGGTGACCAATCCAGGACATTCACTTATACTATTCTGGCAGAAGAAGTTTTAGCCATAGCGCCTGTGGTTGCGGCGCAACCTGTGGCGCCAGAGTCTACGCCGGTGCCCATGCCGGGCAAAAGTGACATAATGATGGTTGTAGTAGGGATTAGCGTTGTTCTGATCACGGTAATTATCGGGATTTCAGGGATTTCCACGCAATTAAATATTTCCCAAACCTTCTCAAAAAACAACATAAATCGCATCCTTTTGCCAATTCCACTATCCACAACAAAAGTTAGAGTAACTAATTTTCTGTCACCAATTGCATGTGTGGCAAATCTGGCATCATAGGATGGCACCATTTTGTCACAAAACCACTGTTTTCTACCAGTATCAACCCAACTCTTTTTATAGGCCATCTTTATTAGTGACAAAATATATGTTACGTATTGGTGGTATCTATGAACACTTTAAAAGTTGAAGGGGAGAAAGGAAGAACTTTTGTGATAGACCTGGAAGAATCACTTCA
The DNA here is from genome assembly GCA_003336485.1 of Candidatus Methanophagales archaeon. Lineage (GTDB taxonomy): Archaea > Halobacteriota > Syntropharchaeia > Alkanophagales > Methanospirareceae > Methanophaga. The sequence goes on along the minus strand of QENH01000201.1, from coordinate 3,096 downwards.
AAAGAGATATGAGATGGTGCGTGAACTCACTCTGAGTTCAAAACCGAGGGTTGAAATCTGTGCTAAATACGGCTATACACGAAAAACAGGCAACGAATATCTCCGTGCATGGCGCGAAAAAGGGTGGGAAGGACTCATGGACAAGCCCAGAGGTCCAAAAGCCAAAAGCAAACGTACACAAGAAGTTGAAAGGCGAATAGTGGACATGAGGTTTAAAAATCCAGAGAAAGACATGTACAACATAGCAAAAACGCTAAAAAGCGAAGGATATGAGATAAGTGCAAGAAGCGTCGCACGTGTGCTCTCTGAGCATGGCATAACCCTAAAAAAACGAAGAAGCTATCCTCGCGAGTGAACCACGGGAAAAAATCAGGAACCCTGATGTCGAACACATCCTAATCAATGGGTTCCATACCAATTACGGTGGGGCATTTTTACTCCTGCCGTATCTCGCAGCTCTGGATTTAGATAAGCTGGTGTGCAATCTTGGCATTGAAAAACGGAAGGGCATAGCGACACTCCAGAACGTTTTAAGCCTCGTATTCCTCGCTGTTATTGGCAAAAAACGTGTAATTAAAGTAGAAAAGGTTAAAGACCGCGGTATAGCTGTGTTTGCGGGATTCTCAAAATTGCCTTCTAAGAGCAATCTTTATGGCTTCCTCGATAATATCTCGGTTGCCGGTGCCGAATAATTTGGGATAGCCTGCGCAAAGGCGTTTAAAAAGCAAGGCATCTTCAATGGAAAGACAGTCAACCTGGATGGCCATCTCATAAGCTATTTCGGCGATTTGAAGATTGTCAAGGATAAACATCCTACGAGAAACGTTATCATGCGTGGGATCAAGGCATTCATTATACAGGATCAGGATACGGGCAATCCTGTCTTTGGCCGGGTAGAATATCCTAGACAAGGGCTAAAACCTGCGACTGTTGCGGTGCCCATGCTGGAAATAGCCAGAAATATTCTGCCAAACCTGGAGAAGGTAGTTTTTGATAAATGGTTCTCGGTAGGCTCGCTTCTGGAATATCTGGATAAGAAGATGAATCTCAAGTATGTCCCACTGATAAAGCTCTATGACAATCGCATAGAAGAAATGAAGAGCATCCCAAAGGCGAAATTCGAACCACTTGTTGGAACTGATCGACTAATCGCGTTCAAGGATACGACCATTCGCAACTTTTCTGGCAGTATGAAGCTCATTGTTGTCTGCTTTCTTGAGGAAGGCATAGAAAAATATCACGGCTACCTGACAAACGACTACAAGAGCAGAGAGGTGCAAATACGCAATGAAAAAAGCTGGAGATGGCGGATCGAGAACTTCTTTAAGGACTTCGATTTCTTAGGACTGGATGCGTTGCCAAGCATCGAATTGAACAAGATTGCAGCGATGTTTGCGATGAAGCTGTTTGCATTCAATCTGATGGCATGCTTGAAACGGGACATGGAAGGTGAGTTTGAGAAACTGACAATGGAATCGTTTTTTGAGGAAATTATCGCTTTCCCTGCTCTGGTAAAGGCTAAGGGGGATCGAATTGTTGTAACGTTCTACGGCAATTATAAGGAGAAGCATAGAGTAGCTGTTGAAACACTGCTGAGGATACTTGATGAATCTGGCAGAAATCTATCCGTATCCTGGTTGGGAAATAGAAGAATAGAGGTCCGGTTCAAATGAATGATGTAACATAAATTTTCTCATGGAAATCCCTGGATTTCGGTGTTGCAAATAAAGCGTCCTCACTCACGAGAAAAATAGAAAAGCTTTTATGGGTCTATAAATAATATAGTAAGAAAATAAAAAAGGAGGGAATTTAAATTATGGAAACGTATTTGTTTAGCTGGGAAAATGTCTCAGGAAACGATAATGAGAGGCTCCTAAAGTTCCTGACCGATGATCTCAATATTGACTGGTCGGAAAACGCGGATATTCATAAATCCGATGATAACCTGAGCATCCTAATATCTAAAGATGCAAACACAGTCACAATAAGGATGGATGAGCATAAAGAAAAAGCAACCCTTGAAATCTGCGATATCCCAATTTACGACTTAAAAGTTAAAAAGGAGAATAACAAGCTAAGGATATACGTGGAAACAAATTATATCGTCTACCGAGATAAAGAATATACCACTTCCTGGATAAGTCATGAACTCGCTGATGAAATAGCTAATTATCTTTTAAAGAAAGGATTTTGTGTGTTTGGTGCTAACAAGCTTGGAAAATGGATGAAAGAAGTTATTCGCAGCGAAGATACCAAAAACACAGTAGTTGTTTTTGCTCAAGATGTTGCACCAGATACAGTATTTGGTGATATAGGAACTAAGCCAGACATTGATAATATGGGAGCTACTGTACTCATTAGGCAATATCTCGACTTTTGTGGTAGAGTAGTCTGGATAGGCGACATGCCATTTTCATATCAGGGAAAAGATGGAGCAAAAAACCCAGAAGAACTAAAGGATCTATCTAAAAAGGATAATTCTGATCGGACTTATTTAAAAAGAGCAAGTACAAATGTTCTCTCTGTTATTCCAATATTTCTATATGCACCACGAAGACCCGTTGAAATAACTGAAAGGGGAAGAGAATGGGGGCTAGGTACTGTTTGGAGTAGTCTAAGGCCAATAGTTATTGATAAAAAAACTATGGAATTGACAAAATATCTTGCAAAAACTGAAGGACTTATGGCAGGATTTCCTATAAAATATAAGAAAAGGGGTCTCCTCAATTGGTTAAAGCGGAATGTTAGGCGTATTAAAAGTGTCAGTATAAGTGTAGCAGAGCTAGGTATTGGAGCAGAGGCAGACGAGAACAAAAAAGAGAATCCAGAACCAGAATGCTATGAGGAATATGCCAGTGCTTGGTTTAAAAATTTCAATAAAAAAGAACCAAATTCCGGTTTTGTACGAATTTGGGATTTTTCACCTAGCGTAATCACAAAAACCATGAAAGAAGAACTCTACCACGTGGCAAAGCACATAATAAACATTAAAAAAGCAAGTACTGGCGCAAGGTTAATATCGTTTATCATTGATTCAATCATCGTTGGCCTACTTGGGTTAGTTTTTAGTTATGTTCTTTGTGCGGCTTTTGGGGA